>NZ_WXYI01000023.1:0-55675 GCF_009872315.1 Gordonia sp. YY1
ACCTCACTCGGAGGTCTTCCCTATGTCACGTCGACTCGCCGAACGCGGTACCTAACGTCCCGGGTCAGTACAGCTAGCGATGCGTACCGACGTCGAGATCACCGCGACCGCCGACCGCGGTGTGCGGCACCGCGCGACCGGTGGTCTCGCCGTCCGGGTGACCGCACCCGGCCACGTGCAGTTGATCGGTACCGCAGCGACGCCGCTGGGTGGCGACGAGATCGCGGTCCGCATCAGGGTGGAGCCCGGCGCACATCTGAGCGTGGGCACCGTCGCCGCCACGATCGCGCTGCCTGCCCGGGACCGCGCGGATTCCCGGGCCCGGTGGGAGATCGAGGTGGGTGCGGGCGGTCGTCTGCGTCTCGATCCGCAGCCGACCGTGGTGGCCGGCGGCGCGGTCCACACTTCCGACGTCGTCGTCGAGATCGAGCCGACCGGGATTCTCGATCTGTACGAGCACGTGCAGATCGGCCGGGCTGTCCAGATCGACCGGGCGACGATCACGGATCTCGACCGGATCGACCGCGACCGAACCGGCTCCTGGACCGGTGGCCTACGGGTGACGGTCGGCGGTGAGGTCTGGCTGGCACATCGGGTCATGCTGGGCGCGTCGACACCCGCCGCCGCGATCGGTCATCGTGCGATGAGCAACGTCTTCCGTTTCCCGGATGACCGCCCGGAAGCCGTGCATCCGAGCGAGTTCGCGGCTCGGCTGCGCCTGGCCGGGGAAGCCACACTCACCAGCGCACTCGGCACGTCGGTGACGGCCACGCGCCGCCTGACCGACGCTCTCGACACCGCAGCGCTGGTCCCCAACGGTTAGGGGACCAGCGCTGCGGTAGGTCTGTCTGCCCGGGCCTCAGCTGGCCTCGGCTTCGGACTCCTTGCCTGCAGGATCCTTGCCGGCGGCGTCCTTGCCCTCGGTGGGCACCGAGCCGGATGCGTCGGTGGCCTTCGAGTCCACGGTCCCCGTGTCGGTCTTCGCGGCCTCGGCGTCGGGTCCGGCTCCGTTGCTCTCCGCGGCCTGCTTCTCCAATGCCGACAACTGTCCGATCGCGGTGCGAGCGTAGACCTGCTGTTCGGTGACGGCGAGCTGCGAGCGGCCGCGGGTGGTGAACGCGAAGAACCAGTTGATCAGCGTGTTCAGCCGGTTGCGGAAGCCCACCAGGTAAACGAGGTGCAGCGCGAGCCAGCCCAGCCACGCGAAGTAGCCCTCGGTCTCGAAGGGCTTCTTGAAGCCCGGGATCGGGACCTGCATCACCGCGGAGTACCGCGAGATGGTCGCCATCGAACCCTTGTCCCAGTAGCTGAACGGCTTGCGCTGGTCCGGCGTCTGGCCCTTGAGCTCGGCCTTGATCGCATCGGCGGCGTAGCGACCACCCTGGATCGCACCCTGTGCGACACCGGGCACGCCGTCGACGGCCATCATGTCGCCGACCACGAAGACCTCGGGGTGACCCGGGATCGTCAGGTCCGGTCCGACCTTCACCCGGCCCGCGCGGTCGAGTTCGACACCGGACTGTTCGGCGAGTTGCTGGCCGAGCGGGCTGGCCTGGACACCGGCCGACCACACCTTGCACTGCGACTCGATGCGACGGGTGGTGCCGTCTTTTTCCTTGACGACCAGACCGTCGTAGTCGACGTCCACGACCATCGCGTTGAGCTGGATCTCCACGCCCATCTTCTCGAGACGGGCCGCGGCCTTCCCGCCGAGCTTGGGGCCGAACGGCGGCAGCACGGCGGGGGCCGCGTCGAGAAGGATGACGCGGGCCTCGGTGGGGTCGATGTTGCGGAAGGCGCCCTTGAGGGTCTTGTCGCTCATCTCCGCGATCTGCCCGGCGAGTTCGACACCGGTCGGACCGGCACCGACGACCACGAAGGTCAGCAGCTTGGCGCGTTCGGCGGGGTCATGGGACAGCTCGGCCTGCTCGAAGGCGCCGAGGATTCGTCCGCGGAGCTCGAGCGCGTGGTCGATGGTCTTCATGCCCGGTGCGTACTCGGCGAAGTGGTCGTTGCCGAAGTACGACTGATCGGCGCCGGCCGCGACGATCAGGTCGTCGTAAGGGGTGACCGTGATGCGTTCGAGCAGTCGCGAGGTGACCGTCTTGGCCTCGAGGTCGATGTCGAACACGTCGCCCATCAGCACGGAGGTGTTCTTCTGTTTGCGCAGCACGACGCGGGTCGCCGGGGCGATCTCACCTTCGGCGACGATGCCCGTGGCGACCTGGTAGAGCATCGGCTGGAAGAGATGGTGGGTGGTCTTGGCGATCAGCGTCACGTCGACGTCGGCCTTCGCCAGACGCTGGGCGGCGAACAATCCGCCGAAGCCGGAGCCGATGATGACCACTTTCCTGCGGTCGGTGGCCGCTACAGCGGGGGCCTGGACGGCGGGGCTGCTCATCTCCAGACATCTCCTTCTCGCTCGTTGGGGGACGATTGTGCTTCGGCGCCGTGCAGGGTCCGTGTCGTCACGTGACCGAACCGCGTCGGGCGACGGTCGAGGCAAAACCGTACTTGCCCACAACGGTAGTCAATGATGCGCGACCCGGCGCGACCAGGACGGTGCAGCCGGGCCGGTAGCCGAGGTCACGTTCGGTCGGCCGAGCCCGCCTCACCGTCATGCGGTGAGGTCACCCGCCGATGACCAGCGCAGAGATCGTCGCTGCCACTCGGCCAGGAGGATCTGATACTCCACCTCGTACCGGTCGGGACCGAGGTGCAGCGGATGCGGGGTCATGCCGGAATCGTCGGTTTCGTCGCCCACATGTATTGCCGACAGTGTCATGCCGAGCTTCTCCATGACCCGCCGTGAGGGGGTGTTGCCCGCGACCGTGCTCGCGAAGACACGTTCGGTCGCGAGGTGGTCGAAGGCGAAGGCCATGAGGGCGAACGCGGCCTCGGTGGCCAGACCGCGTCCCCAGACCGTCCGGCGGATGCGGTAGCTCAACTCGAGTTCGGGGCGACGACTGTGTCGCGGGGTGCGCAACGACGCCCAGCCGAGGAACGCACCGGTCGCCGGGTCGCACAGCACCCACGTGCCGGTTCCGTACAGACGCCGCTCCGACTCGGCGCGCGGAAGGACCCAGTCCTCGATGACCGTCCGCGGGGTCGGTGTGCCGCCGCTCACGAAGCGCATGACCTCGGGGTCGCTGTCGAGGTGGACGAGGTCGTCGATGTCCATCGCGGACACCGGGCGCAGACGTGCCCGTGCCGTGTCGATGTTCACCCGAGGCCCCTCACTTTCGGCGATCCGGGCGCGATTCTACGGTCTCGACACGGTCGGCACCGCAGTTCACGGTGCGCGTGTCCCGCCGTTATGGTTGCTGCCGTGGCTTCTGAATCCCCGGCACCGGACTATGTTCTCGAGATCCCCGTCCATCTGCGGTGGGGTGACATGGACATCAACAACCACATCAACAACGTGCAGATCTCGCGCCTGTTCGAGGAGGCGCGTGTCCGGTCGTTCCATGAGTGGATACCGGACCGTCCGCGGGACTTCTCCTTCCTCGTCGCACGCCAGGACGTCGAGTTCTCGGCGCCCGTGCACTACTCGACGCACCCCGTCCTGGTGCGTTCCTGCGTCGGCCGGATCGGCCGTTCGTCGTTCGTGATGGCACTCCGCCTGTACGACAAGGAAGGGGTCCTGTGCGCCACGGCCGAGACGACGATGGTCGTCGTGGATCCGGCGGCGGGTCGGCCGGCGCCGATACCCGACGACCTACGGGACGTCCTGACCGCGGCCCTCGGCGAGCCGGCGCGGTTCCATGCGCCACGCACCGCCACCGCGAACTGACCCCGGACCCCCGGGCCTGACCGGATGCTGATCCTTCACCGCGCCGAGCGCACCGATACGTTGGCCGAGGCGTTGGCCGACGTCCTCTCGACACCGCTCGACGATCCGATGCGTACCGAGATCGTGTCGGTCCCGGCGGCCGGTGTCGAACGCTGGCTCGCACAGCACCTCGCCCGCCGACTCGGTTCTGGTGCGGGACTGTCGGACGGCATCGCCGCCAACATCGACTTCACCGGTCCCGGACGGCTGGCCGACGCCATCTCGACCGCGGTGCTCGCCGGTGACCGGTTCACGGCCGACACCCCGTTGTCGGCCGTGAACCCCTGGCGCGCAACGGAATTGACCTGGCCAGTGCTCCGGATTCTCGACGAACGGATCGACGACCCCGATCTGACGGTGATCGCCCGTCACATCGGTGCGGGTGACGCCGAGTCGCCCCGGGTCGGACGCCGCTATGCGACGGCACGCCACCTGGCCGAATTGTTCGAGCGGTACGGACGTTCCCGACCGTCGATGATCGCCGGCTGGGCCGCCGGGGACGACCTCGACGGCGCGGGTGCTCCGTTGCGCGACGACCTCGCCTGGCAGGCGGGGTTCTGGCGCGCGGTGGGTGCCGAGATCGGGCAGCCGCATCCGGCGGAGGTCCTCGGCGAGGTGTGTGAGCGCCTGCGCACCGATCCCGGCGCCGCCGACCTCCCCGGCCGGTTGTCCGTGTTCGGCCCGACGCGGATCACCGAGTCGTTCCGGAACATCATCTCCGCGGTGAGCGCGCACCACGATGTCCACCTGTTCGTCCCGCACCCGAGTCCCCGTCTGTGGGAGGAGCTCCGAGCCATCGGCGGAGGAGTGTCCGCGGCGACCTCGACGGTGGGTGTCCCGCCCCGGCGGCGCGGGCGCCCGGTACCCGAACTCCGGAATCCGTTGCTGGCCGGGCTGTCCCGCGATCTCCAGGAACTGCAATTGCGTCTGGGGGATGTCGTCGACCGGGACGTCCACCATCCGCCGGCCACCCCGCTGCCCGACACGCTGCTCGGCGCCCTGCAGGCGGGTATCCGCGACGACGCAGGGGCCCGCGACGACACCGGAGTGTCCCCGCCTGCCGAATGCGCCGACGACGGGTCGGTCGAGGTCCACGCGTGCCACGGTCCGGAACGGCAGATCGAGGTGCTCCGGGACCGACTGCTGCACCTCTTCGCCGACGACCCGACCCTCGAACCCCGTGACGTCCTGATCATGTGCCCCGACGTGGAGACCTTCGCGCCCCTCATCCGAGGTGCCTTCGGGCAGGCCGGATTGCCGCATCCCGCTTTCGATCTGCGCGTCCGCCTCGCCGACCGCGGCGTGCGTCAGGTGAACCCGGTCATCGACACCGTCGTCGGCGTCGTCGAACTCGCGGCCGGTCGGGTGACCGCGGGCGACGTCCTCGATCTGCTCGGGGCCGAACCCGTCCGGACACGTTTCGCGATGACCGACGACGACCTGGACCTGGTCCGGGAATGGCTGGGCCACAGCAATGTCCGCTGGGGACTCGGAACCGCGGAACGTGCGCGGTTCGGTCTCGAACGTTTCCGGCAGGGCACCTTCGACGCGGGTCTCGACCGCATCGCCCTCGGTGTGGTCGCCGAGGAGACCGACGACGAATGGCTCGGCACCGCCCTGCCACTCGCCGGTGTGGAGAGTACCGGTATCGACCTCGTCGGCCGGCTCGACGAATTCCTCGACCGGCTCGGCCGAGTCCTCGCGGACCTGACCACGACCGCGCCCGCCCACCGTTGGGCCGAGACCCTCGTCGAGGCCGTCGGATCGCTCACCGCGACCGCTCCCGCCGACGATTGGCAACGAGCACAGGCCATCCGGATGCTCGAGGACGCCTTCGGCACCACCGAGGAGGTCCTGCGTCTCGCCGACGTGCGTGACCTGTTGTCGGCCCTGATCGCCGGGCGACCCACGCGATCCAATTTCCGGACCGGTGAGCTCACCGTATGCACCATGGTGCCGATGCGTTCGGTGCCCCACCGGGTCATCGTGCTGCTCGGCATCGACGCCGAGGTCTTCCCGCGCGTGCAGCGTATCGACGGGGACGACGTGCTCGGTGTCGATCCGCTGGTGGGCGAACGCAATCCGCGCGACGAGGACCGCCAGTGCTTCCTCGACGCGATCGGTGCGGCGCAGGACAACCTGCTCGTCTTCTACAGCGGAGCCGACCCGGTGTCGGGCCGGCACATCCCGCCCGCCGTGGTGGTCAGCGAACTGATCGACACCGTCGACGGTCTCACCGGTTCGGACCGGCCGACGATCGTCCGGCGGCACTCACTGCACCGCTTCGACGCCCGCAACTTCGTGGACGGGGGTGTTCGCGGTATCGCCGGACCGTTCAGCCACGACGCCTCGCTTCTGGCCGGGGCGACGGCCCTGCGCGGACCGGCCGATCCGGTCGTCCCGTCCGCCCGGGAGATCCTCCCCGCACCCGAGCCGACCCTTGAACTCGCCGACATCGACCTCGCGTCGCTCATCGACTTCCACGTCGATCCGATCACCGCCTTCGTCCGGCAACGCCTGGGCGCCCGGATACCCGACGACGAGACACCTCACGACGACCAGCTCGACGTCGAACTCGACCCACTCGACAAGTGGGGGATCGGCGACCGTTTCCTCACCCGGATGCTGGCCGGGGTTTCCATCGTGGACTGTGAAGCTGCTGAACTGCGCCGTGGGACGCTGCCGCCCTTCGCCTTCGGTACCCGGGAGCTGGCGGCCATCTCGCGAGCGGTCACGCGGCTGCACGGCGTCGTGGCGCCACTGCGTCCGGGATCGCCGGAAACCCTCGACATCCTCGTGACACTGCCCGACGGACGGCGCGTGCACGGCACCGTCGGCGAGGTGTTCACCGCCGACGACGGACAGGCCCGGCTGGTCCGCGCGACGTACTCGCGCCTCAAGGCGAAACAGCAACTGAGCGCCTGGATCACGCTGCTCGCGGTCGCGGCGGCCGCGACCCAGGGCAACGCCGGCGCGGGGAAGGTCGGGTCCGCGGTGTCCGTCGGTCGCGCCGCCCGTGGGGGTGGAACCACCACGCTCACCCTTCGACGCCCGGAGGATCCGGTGCCGCTCCTCGACCAGCTCGTCCGCTTACGGGACGAAGGTCTGCGCCGTCCGCTGCCGTTGCCGCTGGAACCCGCGTTCACGTTCGTCGACAACGACGGTCCCGGTCGCCGGAGCCACTGGGCCCTCAACAGCGCGCGCAAGGTGTTCGACGACACCTTCGGTCCCCGCCACGATCGCTACCTCAAACTGGCCTTCGGCGGCGACGTCCTGACCGACGTCGAGTTCGACGCCCTGCTCGAGGAGCGGGCACCGGCCGACCGCGCCCTCGGCGGGGTGGAATTGGCCGTGGCAGAGGACGAGCCGCTGTTCAGCGGACTCGCCCGGGCGGTGTGGGTCCCCGTCGGACAGCACCGGGAGGGCTCATGAGACGTCCGGAGACCTTCGACATCACCGCCGAACTCCCGGAACACACCACCGTGCTCGAGGCGAGCGCCGGGACGGGCAAGACGTACGCGATCGTGGGACTCGCGGCACGGTATCTCGCCGACGGTGTGCCGATCGCGGAGATGCTGCTCGTCACGTTCAGCCGGGCGGCGACAGCCGAACTGCGCGAACGGATGCGGGCGCGTGTGCGGGAACTGCTCGACGCCCTGGCCGATCCCGCGGAGGTCCTGTCCGGCTCCGCTCAGGCAGGCGACGCGTTGTTGCGGCAGTTGGCGAGCGGCACACCCGGGGAGGTCCTCGCGCGCCGACGGAATCTCGCCCGCGCACTGAGTGACTTCGATGCGTCCACGATCGCCACCACCCACACGTTCTGCAACCGGATGCTGGAGGCGCTGGGATTCCTCGGCGAACGGGAACTCGTCTACTCCATCGTCGAAGAGGTCGACGAACTCACCGAGGAGGTCGCGCTCGATCTCTACCTGCGCGGTTTCTGGGCCAGTGACGCACCGGAATTCAGCTTCGCCGACGCACGGGAGATCGCGCGCGACGCGGTGCGTCAGGCGACGGTCGAACTCGCACCGGACACGAGCGAGCCGTCCGGGGGGTCGGCCGCCGACGACGTCGCGGCACGCCGGGTCAGCTTCGCCAAGGCGGTCCGGCAACACGTCGAGACCCGCAAACGGGACGCCCGCGTCCGTACCTACGACGACCTCCAGGCGATCCTGCACCGCATCGTCAACGATCCGGTGGTGGGCGACCGTGCCTGCCAACGGATCCGCGACACGTTCACCGTGGTGCTGGTCGACGAGTTCCAGGACACCGATCCGTTGCAGTGGGACATCCTGCGCCGCTGCTTCCACGGCCACCGCCGGATGATCCTCGTCGGCGATCCGAAGCAGTCCATCTACGGTTTCCGCGGTGCCGAGGTGCTGAGCTATCTCGCGGCGGTGTCGTCGGCCGACACACTCCGGGCGCTCGACGTGAACCGCCGGTCGGACGGCGCACTCGTCGAAGCACTGCAGCACCTTTACGGCGAAGCGACCCTGGGGCATCCGGACATCGTTGCGCGTCCCGTCCGGGCCGCATTCGCCGGCAGCCGGCTCGAGGGCCGCCCGCCGCTGCGGCTCCGAGCGTTTCTCCGCGGCGACTTCACGTCTCTCAACTCGTTCAACCTCCCGGGTGTCAAGGAGGTGCGATCGCGCATCGCCGCCGATGTCGCCGACGACATTGCGACCGCGCTGGCGCGGGGAGACCGGATCGACATCGACGGGGTGTCCCGGCCGGTCGATCCCGGGGACATCGCGATCCTGGTGCGGCTCAACAGCACGATCGAACCGCTGCAGGCCGAACTCGCCGAACGAGGCATCAACTCGGTGATCGGGTCGGGCATCAACGTCTTCTCGACCTCGGCCGCCCAGCACTGGCTGTGGGTCCTGCGCGCCGTCGAACAGCCGTCACGCCCCGACCGGGTGCGGATGGCCGCACTGACCACGCTCTTCGGCTGGTCCACCGAACGGGTCGCGACCGCCACCGAGCCGGAGGTCGCCGAACTCGGTGCCGAACTGTCCATGCTCGCCAGGGTTTTCGCGCAGGGCGGATTCGCCGCGATGGCCCAACGACTGTTCGACGCGCATGAGGTGGCCGCCCGGGTTCTCACCGTCGAGAACGGGGAACGAACCCTCACCGATCTCATCCAGGTGTCGGCGTTGTGCAACAAACATGTGGTCGAGACCGGCGAGGGACTGAGCGCGCTCGTCGAGTGGCTGACCGAGCGGATCGCCGACACCTCGTCACGCCGGCGCTACGAGGATCAGAGTCGTCGTCTCGACCGCGACACCCAGGCCGTCCAGATCATGACCGTGCACGCGAGCAAGGGGCTGCAGTTCCCGATCGTGTACGTGCCCTACGGGTGGGACGGCACGTGGGTCAACGATCGCGGGAACATCACCTACCACGACGAATCGGGGACCCGTCGGCTCGATGTGGGAGGACAGCAGGCACCGGATCGTGCCGCCCGACGCCGACGTTATGCCGACGAGGTCGCGGGGGAGGACCTGCGGCTGCTCTACGTCGCGCTCACCCGCGCCCAGTCACAGGTCGTCGCCTGGTGGGCGCCGTCGCGGAACACCACGACCGGACCACTGCACCGGTTGATCTTCGGACGCGAGAACGCGGTGCGGTCGTCGACCGGAGAACCGGAATGGACGGTTGCCGGGGAGGTGCCCATTCCGGAGGCCGACGTCGACTGTGTGGGTGTTCTGCGCACCCTCACCGAACGTGATCCCGCGATCTCTGTCGAACCGGCCGGCCGGCTCGATGCGGATGTCGTGGCGCCACCCGCCGGCGACGGGGAGGGTGCTGATGCTCTGGGCATCGCGCACTTCGATCGCCGGATAGACCAGGACTGGCGTCGAACCTCGTATTCGGCACTCACCGCCGACGTCGCGCATGGTGCGCACGGTGCACCCGGAGGGCCGCCGACCTCCGTCGTGGAGACCGGCAGCGAACCCGACGACGAGGTGACCGACATCCTCGACGACGAGCCGATCGCCCGGCCGGACGACGTGGTCGACGACGCCGGAACCGATTCGGACGCACGTCGTCCGGGGATGGCATCGCTGATGAACGGGCTACCGTTCGGCGCGGCCTTCGGCACCCTGGTCCACGAGGTCCTCGAGTACGTCGACACCTCTGCGCCCGACATCGAAGCGCATGTCCGGGAACTGTGTTCTCGGGAGCTCGGCGCGCTGTCCGGTGACATCGACCCTGACCGGCTCGTCGCCGCGCTGGTCGGCGTGCTCACCACACCTCTCGGTTTCGGGGATCTGTGGAGCATCGATCCGCGTGATCGCCTCGCCGAACTCGATTTCGAACTGCCGCTCGGCCCCGCGGACGAGCGGACATCCGGCGGGGGAACGACGCTCGGGCGCCTCGCCGATCTGATGGAATTGCATCTGCCGGAATCGGATCCGCTGCGAGTGTACGCCACGCACCTGCGCGCGGTGCCCGGTCGGCGTCTTCGTGGTTTCCTCACCGGCAGTATCGACTCGGTGCTGCGGATCCCCGACGGCCGTTACGTGATCGTCGACTACAAGACCAACCGCATCCGCCCGGGCGACCTCGTGGTCGAGGACTTCGACGCCGAGGCGATGGCCGGTGAGATGATCGCCGCCCACTATCCGTTGCAGGCGATGTTGTACTCGGTTGCGCTGCACCGGTATCTGAGGTGGCGGTTGCCCGGTTACGACCCGGATCGTCACCTCGGTCCGGTGCAGTACCACTTCGTGCGCGGCATGGCCGGACCGGACACTCCGCCCGGATGCGGTGTCTTCGAATGGGTGCTGCCCAGCGGTCTCGTCGCCGGCCTGTCCGACGCACTGGCCGGGGTGGAGCCGAACGCGTCCGCCGGAACCGGGGGGAGAGGTCGATGAGCACACCCGATGTCCAGCACGTCGATTCGGCGACCGGCACCCTGGCCGACTGGAACGCCGCGGGCCTCCTTGCCGCCGCGGATCTGCACATCACCGACCGGTTGATCCGGATGTGCGCTGAACCGGTGTCCGTGGAGGCCCGACTCGGCGCCGCCCTCGCCGTTCGGGCCGTGCGCCTGGGCTCCACCTGCCTAGCCCTGGACCGCATCGGCGAACTGACGACGGGGGACACCGCCGAGGTCGAGATGCCCTCGCCTCGTGATGTTCTGGACGCGCTGGTCGCAAGCCCACTCGTCACCGGCAGCGCGGCCGGACCGTTGCGCCCGCTGGTGGTCCGGGATTCCGTCGACGGACCACTCGTCTACTTGCAGAAGTACTTCCGGCAGGAACAGACGATCCGGGAGATCCTCGACCGGCGGGCCCGGACATCACCCGCCGTCGATACGGAGGCGCTCGGCGAGGCCATCGCGACGGTCTACTCCTCGCCCGACGACGGCGCCCTGCAGAAGCTGGCCGCTGCGGTGGCGGCGACGCGCTGGACGACGGTCCTCGCCGGCGGTCCGGGAACGGGCAAGACGTACACCGTCGCCCGCATCCTCGCCGTCCTCGACCGTCTCCAAGGACCGGGTCTGCGCATCGGGCTGTGTGCACCCACCGGACGCGCGGCGGCACAGCTGCAGGCCTCGGTCGAGTCCGAGTCCACCCTGCCGGTCACGGCTCACGCGGTCACCCTGCATTCGCTGCTCGGCTGGCGCCCCGGCTCGAACCCCCGGTACGGGCGCGGGCGCACGCTGCCCCACGACGTCATCGTCGTCGACGAGACGTCGATGCTGTCGATGACCGCGATGAGCCGGCTGCTCGACGCCGTCCGCCCCGATGCCCGTGTCGTGTTCGTCGGCGATCCCCACCAGCTGGCCTCGGTGGAGGCGGGTGCGGTGCTCGCCGACCTCGTCGAACGGACCGACCTGCCGGACACCGGGGCCGAGGATGTGCCGCTGACGACACCGACGCAGGCGTTCGATGCGGTGGGCCTCGATCCCGCCGCCGAGGACCTCGATCCCGACGACGTGGCGCGGCTGGCCGACGGCGTCATCACCTTGCGCACGCAGTTCCGGTTCGGCGGCGGCATCTCGCAGGTCGCGGCCGCCGTCAACGCGGGCGATCCCGACGCGGTCCTCGAACTCGTCACCTCGCCGGACATCGACGATGTCGAACTGGTGGCGCCCGACGAACTCGACGACGTGGCCGGCGACATCCTGGCCTGGGGTCGGGATCTGCGCGCGGCCGCCCGGAAGGGTGATGCGACCGGTGCCCTGGACGCGCTCGACAGTCATCGGGTCCTGTGCGCGCACCGCGAGGGTTCGTGGGGTGTGCGCGGATGGACCACGCGCATCACCGACTGGCTGGGGACCACCGAGGCCGAGCACACGGGTTGGTATGTGGGACAACCAATCCTGGTGACGGCGAACGATCGCCAGACCGCCACCTTCAACGGCGACACAGGTGTGGTGATCGTCGATCCGGACTCGGATGCGCAGACGTCGAATCGATCCGGTTCGCCGGAAGCGATCCGGGTGGCGTTCCGCCGGGGCGGCGAAACCCGGCTGCTCCACCCGACCCAACTCGCCGACGTCGTTTCGGTCCATGCGATGACCATCCACCGCAGCCAGGGCAGCCAGTTCGATCGAGTGACCGTCGTGCTCCCGCCGGCCGGCTCGGAGCTCCTGACCCGCGAACTCCTGTACACCGCCATCACCCGCGCCCGAAGTCGCGTGCGCATCGTCGGAACCGCCGAGGTCCTCGCGGCGGCCGTCAACCGACGCGTGCAACGCGCCAGCGGGTTACGCTCCGCGGTCACCGCGATCTAACCGTGAAACCCTCGGATTGATCCCTGAGGTGCGAGCGAAGCGACATCGAACTGCTCCCTGAGGTGCGAGCGAAGCGACATCGAACTGCTCCCTGAGGTGCGAGCGAAGCGAGCCTCGACGGGTCAGAACAGGTCACATCCACCCGGGACGAGATCGCGGCGCTGATAGCACTCGACGCCGAGCAACCTGTCCTGAAGCTCCTCGGGGAGCGACATGAATCCCGCGATCGCGCGACTGCGGGCGATCTCCGACCGGTGTGCGACGACACCCGCCTTCTTGCGTGCCGCCAGGTCGGACACGTCGACGACCACGTCGATCTCGGAATCGGGTGTACCGGGTAGTTGTTCGCGAGGGATCTCGGGGAACAGGCTCGGTGCGAGCAGGTCCATCATCCATTCGGGGATCGTGGCGAAGTACAGGGACCGGACCCGCCAGGCCGGCCCGGCCCGGTGATAGAGCTTCGTCGAGGCGGCGGCGTCCGCGGCGGCACAGGCCAGACGGTGGGCGTGGACGTGGTCGGGGTGTCCGTAGATGCCGAGAGCGTCGTAGGTGACGACGATGTCCGGCTGGAGTTCACGGATGTGCTTGGTGAGTGCCCGGACCTGGTCGTCGAACGACGCGGCACACAGCCGTGGGGCGTCGGGAGCCGACTCGGGCCGGCGGTCGTCGGCGTAGCCGAGCATGATCGGCGGGCGCGGCATGCCGAGGATGTCGACGGCGTCGGTCAGCTCCCGGTGCCGGATCGTGCCCTCCGCCCAGGTGCACATCACGAGGTCCGCCTCGCCGCCGGAGTCGACGTGACGGGCGGTGAGTCCGCCGGTCCACAGTGACTCGTCGTCGGGGTGTGCGTGCACCAGCAGCAGTCGAGGCGTACCCATCCACCTGGCTTCCTGATCGTTCCCCGCGTGTGATGCCTCTCGGGCACCATCCGCAACGGGGGTAGTCGGTCCCCGACCCAGGGTAGCCACACCGGCGCTCGGTAAAGTCGGTGTCCGTCACGACGTGTCGTCGCGTCGGGCCTGTGCCCGGCGCCGGACGCGTGCCACCGAAACCACACGAACACGCGAGAACAGAACATGGAGGTCTGCGATGAGCGCTGCGCCCGAAGTTCACGAGTTCCAGGCGGAGACCCGGCAGCTGCTGGATCTCATGGTCCACTCGATCTACTCCAACAAGGACAGCTTCCTGCGTGAGCTGATCTCGAACGCATCCGATGCGCTCGACAAGCTGCGCCTGGAGTCGTTGCTGGACAAGGACCTCGACGTCGACACGTCCGACCTGCACATCACGCTCACCCCGGACTCGGACGCGCGCACCCTCGTGGTCGCCGACAACGGCATCGGCATGACGCGCGACGAGGTCGTCGGACTCATCGGCACCCTGGCCCGATCGGGCACCGCCGAACTACGCCGATCGCTCGCCGAGGCCCGCGAGAAGGGCGTCTCCGACGCCGCCGCCGAGGAACTCATCGGACAGTTCGGCATCGGCTTCTACTCGACGTTCATGGTCGCCGACAAGGTCAGCCTGGTGACGCGCAAGGCCGGCGAGACCACCGGTACCCGCTGGGAGTCGACCGGTGACGGCACCTACACGATCGACGACGTGCCGGACGCGCCGCAGGGCACCTCGGTCACGCTGGCACTGAAGCCGGTCGACACCGAGGACCACCTGTACGACTACGCCGACAAGTCCAAGCTGCGTCAGCTGGTCAAGCGCTACTCCGACTTCATCGCGTGGCCGATCCGCATGGACGTCGAGAAGACGGTCCCGGTCGAGACGCCCGACTCCGACACCGAGTCCGACGAGGACAAGACCCCCGAGACCAAGACGGTCGTCGAGACGGAGACCATCAACTCGATGAAGGCCCTGTGGGCCAAGTCGCGTTCGGAGGTGTCCGACGAGGAGTACCAGGAGTTCTACCGGCACGTGTCCCACGCCTGGGATGCGCCGCTGGAGACCATCACCCTGCAGGCCGAGGGCACCTTCGAGTACCAGGCGCTGCTGTTCATCCCGACGCAGCCGCCGTTCGACCTGTTCATGCGCGACAGCAAGGTCGGCATCCACCTGTACGTCAAGCGCGTGTTCATCATGGACGACTGCGCCGAGCTGATGCCGGAGTACCTGCGCTTCGTCAAGGGCGTCGTCGACGCCGCGGACCTCTCGCTCAACGTGTCGCGCGAGATCCTGCAGCAGGACCGGCAGATCCGCGCGATCCGTCGTCGCCTCACCAAGAAGGTGATCTCGACGGTCACCGAGATGCGCGACAGTCGGCCCGACGACTACCGCACCTTCTGGGACGGCTTCGGCCGCGTGTTCAAGGAAGGCCTCGTCAACGATCCGGACAACCGCGACGCACTGCTCAAGGCGTCGTCGTTCGCGAGCACCCACTCGGAGGAGGAACTGACGACGCTGGCCGACTACATCGGCCGGATGAAGAGCGGCCAGGACACGATCTACTACATGACCGGCGAGTCCCGGCAGCAGATCGTCAACTCCCCACACATGGAGGCGTTCCGCGCCAAGGGGATCGAGGTGCTCGTCCTCTCCGATCCGGTCGACGAGATGTGGGTGTCGGCCGGTGCCGAGTTCGACGGCAAGCCGTTCCAGTCGATCGCCAAGGGCGCGGTCGATCTCGGCGCCGACGACGAGGAGTCCGACGACACGTCGAAGGAGGAGCAGAACAAGGCCTACGCCGACCTGCTGTCGTGGCTGACCACCACTCTGTCCGACGACGTCAGCGAGACCCGGTTGTCGTCGCGGCTGACCGAATCGCCGGCCTGCCTGGTGGGGGACACGTTCTCGATGTCGCCGCAGCTGGAGAAGCTGTACCGGGCATCGGGACAGCAGTTCCCGAAGTCCAAGCGTGCGCTCGAGCTCAACCCCGATCATCCGCTGGTGGAAGCGCTCAACAAGGCCTACGCCGCCGGGGACCACGACAAGCTGGTCCCGACCGCGAAGCTCGTCTACGGCATGGCCGTGATCGCCGAGGGCGGCGAACTCGAGGATCCGGCGGAGTTCGCGAAGCTGCTCGCGGGCAGCCTGACCGAGTCGTTCGGGGCCGGATCGGATTCCTGATCGGGTTCCCGACGCACCGGACCGGTCGCCCGGAATGAATCGCCGAAGGTGGACGATCACCGTCGGCGTCGGGGCGCTGATCCTCGCCGTGGTGCTGGTGTCCGCTCTCCTCGTGGGGCTTTCCCGCGAGGACGAGCGGGCCCGCACCCCGGAGGACGCCGTCCGCACCTATCTGACTGCGCTCGCCGACGCCGACGCGTCGGCGGCCCTCGCCGTCATCGACCCACGCCCGGACACCCGGTTCCTCACCGACGGGGTCCTGCGGCAGCAGCGAACCGAAGCGCCGATCACCGACATCGAGGTCGACGATCCGGGGGAGTCCGGACGGAGTGTCCAGGCGCGGTATCGCCTCGGGTCACGTGACGTCGACATCCCGGTGAAGGTGAGGCGGGCCGGGGACGGCTGGGCGGTCGTCGACGGTGCGGTGGAGGTGCGCATCGAGTCGCTGTTCATGCCGAGCCCGAGGCTGTTCGGGGCTCAGGTCAAGGCAGGCGACACAGTCTTCCTCTTCCCCGGGCCCCAGCGTTGGGGTTCACGCGACGTCGACTTCGTCGGACACACCGTCGAGGCCGCGCCGTTCGGTCCGCATGAACCGATGTCGGTCCGGGTGGTGGCCGAGCTCAGTCCCACCGGCGTCTCGGCGGTGAGCGATGCGGTCTCGGCACAGCTCAGCCGGTGCGCCGCGTCGACCCGGTCCGATGCCGGTGCCGACGTGCCCGGATGCACGCAGCGACTATTCCGGTCTGCGGTGGACGGCAGCGTGCGGTGGACCGCTCCGCGCGACCTGTCGGGCCTGCGGTATCTGCTCCGGCGGCCGGCTCCGGGGGCCGACTCGGCACCGGACGAGAAAGATCTGGGCACGGTCGACGTCGCCGGTGCCGTCGAGTGGCGGGTGGCCTACACCCCGGCTTTCGACCGGACCGGACCCCGCGTCGAGACGACCGACACCCAATACCTGGTGGGGAGCGTCGACCTCACCGCCGGCACACCGACGTTCACCGCCGAACCGGCCACCTGACCTCGCCGGCTTGCCTATCCGGCCGGCGCCGGCCGCAACCGGAAGACCGGGATCCGACGTTCGGTGCGCTTCTCGTAGAGGTCGAAGTTCGGCCACACCGTACGCAGCTTCTGCCACGCCGCGTCGCGGTCGGCCCCGTCCAGTTCGGTCGGAACGGCGACGGAAACCTTTCCGCCGACGACGATCTCGATCGTGTCGGCGGCGCGGAGGTTGTACACCCATGCGGGCATCTTCGGCCCGCCGAAGTATGAGCCGGCGATCAGCCAGTCCTCGCCGTCGGGCACGGCGAGAAGTTGTGTGGTCCGCAGCTCGCCGGTCTTGCGACCAGCCACGCGGATGGTGATGTTCGGGAGATCGGCGATGTCGAGCAGGGTCATCCGATTGCCGGTGACGGTCTGAATGGCGTTGTCGCCCACCACGATCTGCGGGAGAAAACGAGGCATCCAGGGGATCGATCCGATCTTGATCGCAAGCCTGCGCCGCACCTTCATCCGCCTAGTGTGACATGACACCGTCCCCGGGTCGGCACGTTGCCCGGGGCACCGTGGTGAACCGACACGTCCGTGTCGTCCTCCGATAGCGTGCACATCATGGGCGGTCACATGGCGGGACGTATTCTGGTCGACGGCGGACAGACGGGAATGCGTCTGCGGATCGAGACGCCCGGCGGAAGCGACGACCGCGAACTCGGGCCGATTCGTACGGACCGGCCGGTCGTCGAACAGATCGGGGAGGCCGTCGGTGACGCCGGGATACCGCAGGGCACGTGGTCGCTGGCCGCAGGGGTCTCCGGACTCACACCGCAAGCGGCGAGGCCGTCGGCATTGCTCGCCGCGGTCGCCGATCTCGGGGTAACGGCGGTTGCACTGGCACACGATTCGGTGACCGCTTACCTGGCCGCGAATCGGGACGAGTTCGGTGTGGTCACCGCGGTCGGTACCGGTGTCGTGACGCTCGGCGTCGGACCCGCCGGAGTGCACCGTGTGGACGGTTGGGGGTATCTGTTCGGCGACGCCGGCAGCGCTTATTGGATCGGCCGCGCCGGGATCAGTGCTGCGTTGCGTGCCTTCGACGGTCGGGGGAGCGAGACGCTACTGCAACAGCGTGCCGCAGAGGTCTTCGGGCCGCTCGACGAGCTGTACATGGTGATCCAAGGAGATCCGGACCGCGTGGCGCGGGTGGCCGGATTCGCCCGGGTCGTCGACGCGGCGGCACAGGCCGGCGACGATGTCGCGCAGCGGGTCATCGACGGCGCCGCGGACGAACTCGCCGAGTCGGCGGTCGCCGCGCTGGAACGCAGTGGCCACCGACCCGGCGACGACGCTCGGATCAGCTGGATGGGAACGGTGATGACGTCCAACGACCGCCTGAGACGACGGTTCGTCGACGTCGTGGGCGAACGCGCGCCCGGCGTCGACATCGGGGCGCCGTACGGGCAACCGCTCGACGGAGTGCGGTTGCTCACGGATCTCGGCTACGCGCACCCATTGGCCGCCGAGGTTCACCGCAGCAACCTGTGAACACCGCCGCGAGCGTCAGGCGCCCGTGGGCTCAGCGACCCTTGAACTCCGGCTTGCGCTTCTCGAAGACGGCGGTGATGGCCTCGGACAGGTCCTCGCTGGGCAGGAATGCCGAGTTCCAGGCCGCGACGTAGCGCAGGCTGTCGTGGACGGCGGCGCTTCGCGAGTGGTCGAGGACATCCTTGATGCCGTGGACCACGAGAGGCGGGTTGTCGGCGATCTCCCGGGCGGTCACGCGGGCGAGCGTGAGAGCGGCTTCCTGGTCGTCGGCGACGTCGTTGACCAGGCCGATCTTCTCGGCGCGGGCGGCGTCGAAGTCCTTGCCGGTCAGCGCCAGTTCACGCATGTGCCCGTCGCCGATGACGAACGGCAGGCGCGCGAGCGTGCCGACGTCGGCGACCATGCCGACCTTCACCTCACGAATGCTGAACGTGGCGTCGGCGCTCGCGTAGCGGATGTCGGCCGCACAGATCAGGTCGACGCCGCCGCCGATGCACCAGCCCGAGATCGCGGCGACGACCGGCTTGCGGCAGTCCGCGACGGCGGTGATGCCGGCCTGCAGCTTGCGCAGCGACTCCAAGAACTCGGTGCGGGCCGCCGCCTTGGCGTTGTCGGCCAGGACGTTGGCCAGGGTGCCGCCCATCGCGACGAGGTCGAGTCCGTAGGAGAAGTGCTTGCCGGCGCCGGTCAGCACCACCGCACGCACGGCGGGATCGGCGTCGATGTAGCCGAACAGCTCCGGGAGCTCGCGCCAGAAGTCGGGGCCCATCGCATTGCCCTTGCCGGGGCCGGTGAGCGCGACCTCGGCGATGTGGTCGGCGACGGTGACGTCGAACGCGGTCCAGTCGCGGTCATTCCAGGCTTGGTCTGTCATGCGACGGAGCTTACTCGGCAGTCAGGACGTCCGGCGGGCGGACCGCCGGTGGCGCCCTGTTAGATGAACCCATGAGCGGATACATCCAGGAGGACATCGACCCCGAGGAGCTCGCACATCGTTCGGAGCTCGCGTCGTCGATCGCCGGGAGCGTGCGCGAACTGATCGACGCGACGGTGCGCACCGAGGTCGGCGAGGCCGACATCGCCGAGGCGCGGCGCCTCATCGAGGCCGCGACCGAGATCCTGCGCAAGGACCAGTTGCCCGGTGCCTACGGCATCCGGTTCAACACCGACGGCACCAAGCGGTCCTGGGGCAATGCCGTTCTAGGGCGGCGCAATCCGATCGCCCCGCCCGTCGAGCTGCATCACGAAGCCGAATTCAGTTGGACCGAAGTCGATCTCGGGGCGGCCTACGAAGGACCGGCCGGGCTCGTCCACGGCGGTGTTCTGGCATTGATCCTCGACCAGCTCCTCGGCTCGACCGCGGAGTTCCAGGGCGTTCCCGGCATGACCGGCACGCTCAACGTCCGGTATCGCAGTGCGACGCCGCTCGGCCGGATCCGCGGCGAGGCGCGGGTCGACCGTGTCGAGGGTGTGAAAACCTTTGTCACCGGCACGATCACGCGTGACGGCAAGGTCACCGCCGAGGCCGAGGGGATCTTCATCCTGCCCAAGTGGGCTCGCGGCGAGGTGTCCGACGTGCTGCGCAAATCGGTCGGCGAGGGCTGAGCGCTCGCGCCGGTCGTGCGGCGTCAGACCTCGGCGAGCGGCTTGCGTGCTCCGACGAGTGAGTAACGCGCGCAGAGGAAGGCACCGTTGCGGCCGAACTCCTGTAGTGCGAGGTCGTAGCGCCGGGGGAACAGGGGGCGCCCGGAACCGAGGGTGACCGGCGCGATCGAGACGATCATCTCGTCGAGCATCCCGGCCTCGGCGAACTGAGCGGCGAGATCGCCTCCACCCACCACCCAGACGTCCTTACCCGCAGCTGCTCCGGTCAGCAGGTCGCGATGGCGGGCGGGGTCGCCGTCCAGGACGGTGATCGAGTCGGCGACCGGAGTGATCGTCCGGTGGGTGAACACGAAGGACGGGATCTCATAGGGCCACGGCTTGCCGTCGGCCATCTCGTTGTCGAGAAGCCACTGGTAGGTGGTGTATCCCATCACGGCGGTGCCGATCCCGGCGAAGAAGTCGTCGTAGTTCATCGCGCCGCCGTCTTCGAGCGGTTGGGTCAGCAGCCAGTCGAGGCTGTCGTGATCGTCGGCGAGGTAGCCGTCGAGAGTGGTCGCGGTGTAGTAGCGGAATGCCATCAGAAACCTCCGGAGTGCTTGCGGTGCCACATGATCGGGTCTGGGTCGAGCGTCGTGACGTCGACGTCTGCGTCGCCCAGCATCCACCGCGCGAGTTGACGACGATGTGCGGAGAAGGTCAGGACGTGCGCGACGATCTGCGAGAGCAGGAACGATTCGGGTGGATCGCACAGTGCGTCGATGACGCGGTCCTGCCAGGCGTTACGGCGGTCGATGTCGCGGACCAGCGCGAGCCACCTCGGTGTCAGTTCGCGCTGGAGTTCGACGAGGGCGGACAGGTCCGACGGCGGACCGGGCGGCATGTCGGCACCCTCGATGGTCGCCAGCCAGGGTTGCTTGTCCGCGACGAGATGTGACATCACCTGTGCGAGTGACTCTTCCGGGCCGTTCCAGTGCAGCGGTTCATGGCCGGGAAGTCGTCGCCGCGTCCATTGCCGTTCGTCGACCCCCTTGGCGGCGTCCAGCAGGGTCTCGATGTCGTCGAGATCGTGCCTGACCATGATCATCAGGACATCGCCGGCGCTCTCGGTGGTGGGTGTACCGCTGTCGACGTAGAGCACTGTGGGCGAATGGAAGTGGATGCCGTTGGGTGCGGGCAGCCAGTGGCTGTGCTCGGTCGGTGCGGTACGCCCGGTCGAGGCCGCGCGACCCGGGCTGCGGCCGAAGGCCCGCGTGAACGCTCGTGCGAAACCGTCGACGGACTCATACCCGGAGTCGAAGGCCACCTCGGTGACGGTCTTGCCGTGTTGCAGCAGCCAGGCCGCGCGCTCGAGGAGTACTCGCCGACGGAGCGCGACCGGTGACTCGCCCGCACCCCGGCTCACCTGGCGGGAGAAGTGGAACGGTGACGAGAACGCGCCGGTGGCCATCTCGTCCAGAGTCGAATGCTCGTCGGCCAGCACGGCGTCGAGCAGTTCGCGCAACCGGTCACGGTCGCCGCCGGTACGGTCGTCGGCTGTCGGGTCGTCGGCTGTCGGGTCAGTGGGGCACGGGGTCACCCTACGAGTATGGGATGCCGGCGCCTGTTTCGACCCGACCGATCTTGCTCGCTTCCCGACGGCTCCCGCGTCGAATCAGTCGCGGGTCAGCAGCGGGATGAGTTTCTCGGTCTTCTCCGGGGTCCAACCGGGCGGCTGCAGGATCTCGGCCCAGGCCGCGGGGATGGCGGCGAGGTAGAAGTGTCCGTGACCGTCGGGCACTCCGGTCGATACTGCCATGTCCGCGCTGACCTGCAGGAATGTCACAAACGGAATCCACCGCATGGCCGGTAGGACATCTCGTCCCTTCTTCTCCTCCAGCCAGTCCGGCTCGCGCAAGATGAGTCGTGGCGACCACCACGAGATCGGATCGGAGGCGTGCTGCAGGTAGACCGCACGGCCCGGAACCCATTCTGCCGTCGGCGCATACAGGTCGGGGGCGTCGGCGATGAAGCGAACCTGTCGGCCGTCCTCGTAGGTCGGCTGCCATTCGGGGGTGCCCGCGTCGCGGTTGCCGGTCGTGTCGACCCACAGCTTGTTGTTGAAGGTCGGGCCGACGAACAGCGCTCCGTCGGTCCGGGCGTTGAGGGACGGAATCGTGCCGAAGGCCGACTCGGCGGCGAACGAGCCGAGGCTCTCGCCGAAGACCACGAGCTTGGGTCGCTGGGCTTCCGGGAGCGCGCGCACCCGTTCGGAGACGGCCTCGAACAACGCCTGCCCGGCCTGGCGCGCCCGCTCCTTGTCGACCAGGAACGACAGCCAGCTGGGCAGATACGAGTACTGCATGCTGACCGTGGCCGTGTCGCCGTTGTACATGTATTCGATGGAGTCCACCGTCGCCTGGTTGATCCAGCCGGTGCCGGTGGTCGAGGCGACCGCGACGACCTTCCGTTGCAGTCCGCCGGTACGGACGAGTTCGTCGGCCGCCAGTTGTGCGTTGGCGCGCAGGTCGTCGCCCGACCCGAGTCCCACATAGGCGCGGATGGGTTCCAACGCGGGGGCGCCGTTGAATGCCGACAGTTCCTCGACGGTCGGGCCGACCGAGACGAAGATCCGTCCCTGGCGTCCCAGTGAATCCCACGTCACCAGCGACCCTGGACCGCCGGAGCGAAGCGGTGACGTCGGGGGCGTGGAATCGGCGGTGGTCTCGTCGTTGACCGCGGCGAACGACGAGTTCAGCGCTTTCATGCCGTAGTTCGCGACCACGCCGTTGAGGACGAAGACGGTGATCAGAATCGCGACGACCAGCGCCGCGATCGCGGAGATCCGCGGCGGCGCAATGCGGTTGAGCTTCCGGACCAGCCAGACGACGCCGTCGCCCCACGCCTGACCGATCAGGGTGAGCAGGAGGAACACCACCACGCAGATGATCACGATCTGCGGATAGGCGGTCCAGGACAGGAAGTCGACGCCCATCATGGTGCGGATCTGATCCTGCCACCGCTGGAACATCACCAGCATGACCACGGTTCCGGCGACCGCGGCGAGGCCGAGCGCCACCCAGACCCGGTACATCGGCGCCGGCCAGGGTTTGTCGCGCGAGATCATGAAGCGGATCAGCCACGAGAAGAAGACTCCGAGCGAGTATCCGACTGCCGCGGACGCGCCGCTGACCACGCCCTGGAACAGTGCGCCACGGGGCAGCAACGACGGTGTCATCGACAGCCAGAGGAAGACGAGCGCGACACTCAGGCCCACACAGGAGAAGCGGTCCAGGCGGCGTCGCCACCATGCCGGACGCGCGTCATCAGCACCGCTCCCGGCGGGAGTGCGGGGCTCCTCGGCGGTTCCGGGCGAGGTATCGGCAGGAGGTTCGACGACGGGGTCGCTGGCATGGGTCGACGACGACACGTGGGTTCCTCTTTTCTCCAGAACCCGAAGAACGCTAGCAGCGAACCCTTCTCGGCGACATGGGCTGTGTCCACTTCGGCCCAATACTGTGCCTGGACGGCTACCGCCGGCGACCATACGTCGCCGACGCCGGGTCGGCGGCGTCCGGTTCGGTCGAGAAGTACTACTTCACTCGGACCGCATCACTCCGCAGGGGTGGTGTGAGCGCGGGTCCGGTGACCAGCGGCAGATCGAGGGTTGTGCGGAGTCCCGCGGGCCCTTCGACCACCGCCGGTATCGCATTGACGATGCGGCCCGCCGCCGCGACGATCGCCGCGTGGTTGTGATCGCCCTTGAGGCTGGTCGGGCAGATGTCGACGGTGTATGAGGGTTCGCCGGTGATCTCGACCCGGTAGCACCCGCCGGGTTGCGCGGGCTGGGCCCAGTCCGGACGCAGGTCGCCGCGTAGCCGGGTGACGTGTTCGATCACGATCGCCGGACGTCCCTCGACCTTGCCGATGATCTGGAAACGCACCGCCGCGCGGGTGCCTTTGGCGATCGGGCCCGCGGCGATGTCGAAATCCTCTGGTGCGGGATCGCTTTCGTGGAGTTCCTCGATCTCGTCGACCGTCACCCCGAGCCCCGCGGCGAGTTGCCGGATCGTCGTGCCCCAAGCCAGGCCCGGGACCCCGGGCAGGAACAGCATCGGCGTCTCCTCGAGGGGTTTGCCGAAGCCCATCACGTCGAACATGACCGTCGCGCCGTCGTAGGTGGCGTAGTCGGCGATCTCCATGCAGCGGACCTGCTCGATGCGCTGGCAGGTCCCGGCGAACACGAAGGGGATGAGATCGTTGGCGAACCCGGGATCCACGCCGGTCACGAACAGGCTCGCGCCGCTCGCCGCAGTGGTCTCCTCGATCTTGGTGATGGCCTTCTGGGGCATCACTCCCCACGGGTACTGCAGGGTGTTCGGCGAGGAGCCAACGACGTCGATCCCGGCTGCGAGGAAGCGCACCACATCGTTGAATGCCTCGACCGGCCGCGTGTCGCCCATGGCGCAGTAGACGACGCAGTCCGGTTTCGCGGCGATCACCGCGCCGAGGTCGTCGACCGCCCGGACGCCGGTCGGGGTCTCGAGGCCGGCGAGGGTCGCGGCGTCGACGCCGAGTTTCTCCGGCGTGGACACGCACACCGCAACGAGTTCGAATCGCGAGTCCTGGATCAACTGCGTGAGAGACAACCGGCCGACGTTGCCGGTTCCGACGAGGGCAACCCGAATGGGCATGGCGAGAGTCTCCTTGCGCTGGCATCCGCCGGACGGGTCATGTGAACACCTGTCCGGACTCATGTCTGTTCAGTAGACCATTTCTTGGTGGAACCTGTTCTATTTTCGCTACGACCGAGGTAGCGTGGCTCGCCATGGGACGCGTAGACGACAAGGTTGCAGTGATCACCGGCGGTTCGCGGGGGATGGGCGCCGAGCACGCCCGGGCTCTGGTCGCGGAGGGCGCCAAGGTCGTGATCGGCGACATCCTCGACGACGAGGGCAAAGCCCTGGCCGCCGAACTCGGTGCCGCGGCGCGGTACGTCCACCTCGACGTCACCTCACCGGAGGACTGGCAGACCGCCGTCACGACCGCGGTCGACGAGTTCGGGAGGGTCAATGTCCTCGTGAACAACGCGGGCATCGTCAACGGCTCGACGATCCAGCAGTTCCGCCTCGACAAGTGGAAGCAGATCCTCGACGTCAACCTCACCGGCACCTTCCTCGGCATCCAGGCGGTTGCGGATCTGATGATCGAGGCCGGCGGCGGGTCGATCATCAACGTGTCCTCGGTGGAAGGCCTTCGTGGAAGCCCGTGGGCACACGGCTATGTCGCCACCAAGTGGGGTGTCCGCGGACTCGCGAAGTCCGTCGCACTCGAACTCGCCCCGCACAACGTCCGGGTCAACTCGATCCACCCCGGTCTAGTCCGCACGCCGATGACCGAGGGCATCCCGGAGGACATGGTCAAGGTTCCGATGGGCCGGGCGGCGCAATCAAGCGAGGTGTCGACCTTCGTGGTGTTCCTCGCCAGCGACGAATCGTCCTACGCCACCGGTGCGGAGTTCGTGATGGACGGCGGACTCAGCGCCGATGTGCCGCATAAGTGAACACCCACACCAGGATCACCATCCCGATCAGCTCGACGAGCGTCTGAGTGATCACCGTTGCCGCGGCGAGTTCGGCACCGACCGGGAGTGCCAGCGCCAGCGGTAGCACGACAAGCGAATTGCGCGTCGCGCCGGAGAACACCACGGCCGTTCCGGAGGTCGGTGTGAGGCGACATCCGCGCACCACCACGAGACCGATGATCGTCATGAGCGCGAGGAATGCGACGTAGACCGGGATGACCCCGGCGATGTCGTCGAATCGTGAATCGATACGCGGGATCTGAGAACCCACCGCGGTGAACAGCACCGCCATCATCAGCGGCACCATCGTGGTCGAGGCCGCGTCGCCGGCACGACGTCCGACGTCGCTTCGCGCAGCCCATGCCTGCGTGACCCAGGCCAGCGCCAGCGGAACGACGATGAGGATTGCGAAGGCCCACAGGAACGGTTCCGGATCGATCGCTGCCCGGCCATCTCCGAGCAGGAGCGTCAGATACACCGGGACGATGAGCATCTGGGCGAGCAACAGCAGCGGCGTCGCCGCGAGCAGGCGCTGGTTGTCACCGCCTGCGAGCCCGGCGAAGACGACGACGTAATCGACACACGGGCACAGCAGGACGAGCAGAGCGCCCACCCGGATGGCGTCGTCCGCCGGTAGCAGCGGAGACAGCGCCGCGACCACCGCGGGCACGATGACGAAGTTCACCGACAACACCACTGCGAGGAACTTGCGGTCGCGGAGGGAGGCAGCGAGATCGGTCGCCTTCACCTGTAGGAAGGTGACGTAGAGAAGTGCGGCGAGCAGCGGGGTGACCGCCACGTCCATCGATTGGGCCGCCGAGGTCAGTGTCAGGCCGAGGCCGAGACCGGCGCCGATCGCGAGGAGATACAACGCGACCTGGTGCTGTTCGAGACGTTCGGGGACCGTGGCGGTGGCTTGCACTGCACCATTCTGGGCCACTGCCCGTCGTTCGGCGGCACCGGGCACGGTGCCGCGCGACACTCGACGGGTGACCGGATCTTCGAGACGCCACGACGCCGCACTCCTCGTGGTGGTGGTCGCGGTCCTGATCGCGGCCAACATCGCCGCACACCGGTCGGCCGGTGTGCTCGCGGTGGTGGTCATCCCGGTGGCGGCGATCGTGCTGTTGCTCGTCGCGCGGCTCGGCGGACTCGACTGGCGTGAACTGGGTCTGAGCCGAGCGGAACTACGGGCAGGTATCGCGTTCGCCGTGGCGTCGGTGATCGTGGTCGCAGCCATCGTGTCGACGGCCGTGGCAGTCCCTGCGACCCGGGACTTCTTCCTGTCCGATCGCTACGACGACACATCCGAGGCGCTGCTCGCCGCCTTCGTCGTCATCCCCCTGCAGACGGTGATCCCGGAGGAGCTGATGTTCCGCGGCGTCCTGCAGGGGACTCTCGGACGGCTGTGCGGGCCGAGGGCGACCCTGGTGTTCGGCGCCATCGCCTTCGGGCTGTGGCACATCCTGTCCTCGACGGGACTCACCGGAGGCAACGAGGGCCTGAGCGATGTCCTCGGATCGGGCACGGCCGCCCAGGTCGTCGGGATCGCGGGCGCGGTCGTCGCCACCGGCGTCGCAGGTCTCGTGCTCGGCTGGTTACGGCAGCGCACCACGAGTCTCCTCGCCCCGATCGCCTTGCACTGGGCTCTCAACGCCACCGGCGCCATCGGCGCGGCGGTGGCGTGGAATGTGTCGTGAGCCTGTCCTGTCAAGCCGTCCCGAACACCCGGTCGCCGACGTCGCCCAGCCCCGGGCGGATGAAACCGTTGTCGTCGAGCTCCCGGTCGATCCCGGCGGTGTAGATGGGGACCTCGGGGTGCGCCTCGTGCAACACGTCGATGCCCTCCGGGCAAGCGACGAGGCACACGAACTTGATCGATCGCGGCGAGTACTCCTTGATTCGATCGATTGCCGCGACCGCCGAAAAGCCGGTGGCCAGAAGCGGATCGACGATGACCACGTCGCGTTCATCCAGGTCCGAGGGCATCTTGAAGTAGTACTCGACCACCACCATGGTCTTGGGGTCGCGGTAGAGGCCGATGTGGCCCACGCGGGCACCCGGTACGACGGTCAGCATTCCGTCGGCGATTCCGGCGCCCGCCCGCAGGACGGCTGCGAAGACCAGCTTCTTACCGTCGATCACGCTCGCGGTGGTGGTCTCCAGCGGTGTGTCGATGGTGATCTCGTGCATCGGGGTGTCGCGCAGCACGTCGTAGGCCATGAGCGTGGAGATCTCGTTGAGCAGACGACGGAAGTCGTTGGTGGAAGTGTCCTTCCGGCGCATCAGCGTCAGCTTGTGCTGTACCAGCGGATGATCGATCACGGCGACGGTGCCCATGGTTCCCCTAATCGTGGTGCTCAGAAGACTGTTCCGGTGCTGCGGATCGACAAGGGCGGCAAACCGTTCCGCAACCGTGCCGCCAGTGCACGCCCGGCCGCCCAGGTGCCGCCCTCGAGTACGCAGGCCAGCGGCATCGCCGTCGAGTCGGTTCCGAGACGATCGCGGACCAGGTCGGCGATCTCGTCGAGCAATGCGACGGTGAGGGCACGCCATTCGACGACGAGTTGATCGCCGACCTCCCATTCGACGTCCACCCACTCCTCGTCCCGAAGCGCGAGAACGCCGGTGTCGAGGAAGAGCCCGCCATTGCGGTACTCGGGCAGGCCGGTCAACTCATCGATGCCGGTCACCTCCACGCCGGCCCACATGAACGGTTCGAGCAGCGAGTAGGTCAGCCACTGGGACAGCTTGTGGAACGGAATCCAGCCGGCGGTGGCGCCCGGACCGGTCACCGCCTCGTGCCGCCAGCAGTCGCCCAGCGGTACCGAGCCGATCCTGTTGTCCGACGGCCAGATCGGGCCGAGGAAGGTCAGGAGGGCGTCCAGGATCGCGGTGGCGCTCACGGTGCCGCGACCGTCTGCGATCAGGTGGTCGAAGAGGCCCCCGGGTCGGCCGGCGGGACCGAAGATCGCCGGCTGATCGGCGAGGGTGGTGCCGAGGCGGCGAAGCAGCTCCACGCGGCCCTCCAGTCCGGTGATCGGGTTACCCGCTGAGACCTGGAACGCGGCGCCCAGGCTCTCGACCGTCACCGCACGTAGGCCCGCGGCGTCGACCCGTGACGGTTGCGCAGCATCACCGGAGAACAGTCCGCCGACGAACGCCTCCCAGCTGGCGACGCCGAGTCCTTCCGAGCGGGTCAGGACCAGACCGGTCGACTCCTCCCGATAGGACCATTCGGGACCGGCTCCGGCGTCGAGGAGGACGCTGACCAGGACGACGTCGATGAGTGCGCGGATGTGGTCAGGGGAGTTCGCGGGCGGAAGCATGTCCCGGAGCGACCCGAGTCGGTCGATGCCGCCGGCTTCGAAATGGCGCCAGCGACTGTGGAGGGGGATCGCACCGTCGGGATGGCGTTCACGGGTGATCTCGACGACGATGTCGGCGGCGGAGGCGAGCGCGTCGTCGTGGACCGTGAACCAGGACGACCGGCCACCGCGCGTACGGTCGAGGAGCTGGCGGGAGCGTTCGCGAACCGCGGTGCTCGTTCGCAGCAGCGCGGCCGCGGTGGTTTCGGCGGTCGGGTCGTCGCTGTCCTTCTGCGCAGTGCCCCTCATTCGAGCCCCCGGCCCTTGACCTTTCGCAACGCCTCGGCGTCGGGAACCGGTCCGGGGGTGAAGTATCCGGCGGCCATCTTCGCGTCGATCTCCACACGGGCGTCGGCCGGGACGAGTTCGTCGGGGATGTTGACCCGCTCGCCGACCTCGATTCCCGAACCGGTGATCGCGTCGTATTTCATGTTGCTCATCGACACGAGGCGGTGGATCTTGGTGATCCCGAACCAGTGCAGGACGTCGGGCATGAGTTCCTGGAACCGCATGTCCTGAACTCCCGCAACACATTCGGTGCGGGCGAAGTACTGGTCGGCGGTATCGCCACCCGCTTGGCGTTTGCGTGCGTTGTAGACGAGGAACTTGGTGACCTCGCCCAACGCCCGGCCCTCCTTGCGGGAGTAGGCGACCAAACCGACGCCACCGCGCTGCGTGCCACGTATGCATTCCTCGATCGCGTGGGTGAGGTACGGACGGCACGTGCAGATGTCGGAGCCGAAGACGTCGGAGCCGTTGCATTCGTCGTGGACGCGAGCAGTCAACTCGACCGTGGGATCGGCGAGATCGCGGGCGTTCCCGAAGACATAGACGGTCTGCCCGCCGATCGGTGGCAGGAACACCTCGAGGTCGGAGCGCGTCACGAGTTCGGGATACATGCCCCCGGTCTCCTCGAACAGGACCCGCCGCAACTCGGCCTCGGAACAGCCGAATCGTTCGGCGACGCCGGGTAGATGCCAGACCGGCTCGACCGCGGCCTTGGTCACCAGGGCGGCGCCACTGGGCAGGAGCAATCTGCCGTCGGGGACGAGTCGGCCCTTGTCGATGGCCTCGGCGATCTCGGGGAGGATGACATGTGCCTTCGTGACCGCGATGGTCGGCCGGATGTCGTAGCCGGCGGCGATCTTGTCGGGAAAGCTCTCCGCGACCGTGGCGCCCCAGGGATCGAGGGAGACGATCGCCGTCGGATCTCCCCATTGTGGGTACGGACCGATGTGGTCGGTGGGCGAGGTGTTGGTCAGATCTGCGCGATGGTCTCGGGCCAGCGCGCCGGCGGCCACCGCGAGCGCGCGGTAGACACTGTATGAACCGCTGTGGGTGCCGATCACGTTGCGGTGGGCGCGAACTCCGGTCGTGCCGATGACCGGTCCCCGCTCGGCGGCGGTAGGCGCGCCCCAGTGGATGGGCGGGGCGTCGACGCCGCCGCTGTGCGAGGTCAGTCGGATGTGCCCCAGGGATGTGTGCTCGCCGGACATCGCGATCTCCTTCTGCCACGACGGTCACCCGCCACCTCGAGGAAAGCGCCAGCATAGTTCCGAATCCGCGATCCTGCCGGGCAGAACGGCACCCGCCGCCACAGACGACGATGCGGCGGCACCCGTACCGGGCACCACCGCATCGTCGTGTGAGAGGTGATCAGCGATTCAACTGATCGATGGATCGACTCAGATGTCGAACCGGTCCAGGTTCATGACCTTGTCCCAGGCCGCGACGAAGTCCTTGACGAACTTCTCCTTGGCATCGTCCGAGGCGTACACCTCGGCCAGGGCACGCAGCTGCGAGTTCGAGCTGAACGCCAGGTCGACGCGGCTGCCGGTCCAGGCCTGCTCGCCGGTGGCGCGGTCGGTGCCGACGAAGACGTTCACGTCGTCGGTCTTCGACCAAGCGGTCGCCATGTCGAGCAGGTTGACGAAGTAGTCGTTCGTCAGCACGCCCGGCTTGTCGGTGAGCACGCCCAGCGTCGAGTTCTGGTAGTTCGCTCCCAGCACGCGCAGGCCGCCGATGAGTGCGGTCATCTCGGGTACGCTCACGGTGAGGAGGTTGGCCTTGTCGAGCAGCTTGAACTCGGCCGGCTGCGTGAGACCCTTCCCCACGTAGTTGCGGAAGCCGTCCGCCGTGGACTCGAGGTAGGCGAACGACTCGACGTCGACGTCTTCCTGCGAGACGTCGGTGCGGCCCGGGGTGAACGGGACGGTGACCTCGACACCCGCATCACGAGCGGCCTTCTCGATCGCCGCGACGCCGCCGAGCACGACGAGGTCGGCGAAGGAGATCCTCGCGCCGGCCCCACCGGTGAACGACTCGGCGACACCCTCGAGCGTCTCGATGATGCCGGCGAGTTCCTCGGGCTCGTTGACCTCCCAGTCGGCCTGCGGCTGCAGGCGGAGACGACCGCCGTTGGCGCCACCGCGGAAGTCGCTGCCGCGGAACGAGGATGCGGCCGCCCACGCGGTCTTCACCAGCTGCGAGACCGACAGTCCCGACTCGAGCAGGATGGTCTTCAGTGCGGCGATGTCGGCATCGGAGACGAGCGGTCCCTCGTGCGCCGGGATGTTGTCCTGCCAGCCGTAGGTGACCTCGGGAACCAGCGGGCCGCGGTAGCGGATCGCGGGACCCATGTCGCGGTGGAGCAGCTTGAACCAGGCCTTGGCGAATTCCTCGGCCAACTCCTCGGGGTGATCCAGCCAGCGGCGGGTGATCTTGCCGTACTCGGGGTCGTAGCGCAGTGCGAGATCGCTGGTCAGCATCGACGGGTGGGTCGTGCCGTCGCCGAAGGCCTTCGGCACGGTGCCGTCGCCGGCGCCGTCCTTCGGACGCCACTGGTTGGCGCCCGCCGGGCTCTTGTACAGCTCCCAGTCGTAGCCGTAGAGGGTTTCCAGGAAGGCGTTGTCCCACTGGGTCGGCGTCGGGTTCCAGATGACCTCGAGGCCACTGGTGATCGCGTCGGCGCCGGTGCCGTCACCGTGTGAACTGCGCCAGCCGAGGCCGTTGTCCTCGAGTGCTGCGGCCTCGGGCTCCGGGCCGACCTGGCTCGCGTCGCCGGCGCCGTGAGTCTTGCCGAAGGTGTGGCCACCGACGATCAGTGCTGCGGTCTCGACATCGTTCATCGCCATCCGGGCGAAGGTGTCGCGAATGTCGGCGGCCGAGCCCAGGACATCCGGATTACCGTTGGGGCCTTCCGGATTCACGTAGATCAGGCCCATCTGGACGGCGGCCAGCGGCTTCTCGAGTTCGCGGTCGCCCTGGTAGCGCTGATCGGCGAGCCACTCGAGTTCGGGACCCCAGTAGACGTCGTCGGGCTCCCACTCGTCGACGCGGCCGAAGGCGAAGCCGGCGGTCTCGAAGCCCATCGACTCGAGAGCGACGTTGCCCGCGAAGACCAGCAGGTCGGCCCAGGAGACGGCCTGGCCGTACTTCTTCTTGATCGGCCACAGCAGGCGACGTGCCTTGTCGAGGTTGGCGTTGTCGGGCCAGCTGTTCAGGGGTGCGAAGCGCTGCATTCCGGCTCCCGCGCCTCCGCGGCCGTCCTGGACGCGGTAGGTGCCCGCGGCATGCCAAGACATGCGAACCATGAGGCCGCCGTAGTGACCGAAGTCCGCGGGCCACCAGTCCTGCGAATCGGTCATGAGGGCGGTCAGATCCGCCTTGAGGGCGTCGACGTCGAGGGACTTGAGGGCCTCGTGGTAGTCGAAATCCGCGTCGAGCGGATTCACGACATCCGGATTGTGCTGCAGGATCTTCAGATTCATCTGGTTCGGCCACCAGTCACGGTTGCCGCCACCCTCGGTGGGCTGCTTGGCACGATCGTGCATGACCGGGCAGCCGCCGGCCTTCGGTTCGGTGTTCGCCTCGGCGATCGGCGGGTGTTCCTGTGCCATGTCGTTCCTTTCGGGAAATGGTGATGGATGGTGACTGATGCAGACGTGACCGCGCCCGGTCCCCTTGATGTGGACCGGTCGGTCGGATGTGTTGATTTTCGGCGAACGGTGAACGGTGAATCGGTGGTGGATCAGTGCTGCGGTCAGGACCGGCAGTCGGGGCACAGGCCCCAGTAGACGACCTCGGCCTCGTCGATGACGAAGCCCTGGTCGTTGGACGCGGTGAGGCACGGGGCCGCGCCGACCGCGCAGTCGACGTCGCCGATCGCCCCACAGGAACGGCAGACCACGTGATGGTGGTTGTCGCCGATCCGCGATTCGTAGCGGGACACGTGACCCGATGGCTGGATACGACGGATGAGACCGGCAGATGTCAACGCCGCCAACACGTCATAAACGGTTTGCTGCGACACGTCGGGCACTTCGGTTCGCGTCTCGCGAAGCACCGTGTCGGTGTCGGCATGGGGATGCGCATGCACCGCACGCATGACGGCGACCCGCGGTCGGGTGACGCGGAGTCGTGCTGCGCGCAGCTTGGTGGCGCAGTCGTCGTCGGTGAGCATGACTCGAGTATGCACACTTTTCTGGAATGGTTCAAGTTTGGGTGCTGTCGATGTGTCGGATCGTGACGCGGGTACGACGTACGATCGGCTCATGTGGAAGCGACGTCCTGCCGGCCGTGGGTGACCTGATGTCTCGCTACGACGAGATCGTCGACGAACTGTACGGTCTGACGCCGGATCTGTTCGTGAAACGCCGAAACGAGCTCGCCAAGGAGGTCAAGGCCGAGGGGGAATCCGCTCTGGCCAAAAACATCTCGCAACTCCGTAGGCCCACGCAGGCTGCCTGGGCGATCAATCAGTGGGTCCGAGCGAATCCCGATGACTGCGGTCAGATCACCGCACTCGCCGCGGACCTGTCTGCAGCGCAACGGCGTTCGGCAGTGGACGCGATGCGCGAGCTGTCCCGCCGACGCCAGGAGTTGATCAATTCCGCCGCCGACGGGGTGGCCGGTACCGCAGACTCCCTCGGAGTACGGTTGTCCGACAGTGCGGTTCGCGAGGTTGCGGCAACGCTGCGCGCGGCGATCGCAGACGCCGAGACCCTGGAACGCTTTCGACGCGGCAGCCTCGTCACCTCCGCGGAGTACAGCGGCTTCGGTCCGGCCGGGGTGTTCGTCGTGCCCGATCTGCCGGCCGAGCCGGAACACGCGGCCGAGGACGGCGTGGATGCCTCGAGTGATGTCGACGCGGTGGCCGCCGGCGAGACCGACGAGACCGACGAGACCGGCGAGACCGACGAGGACGCCGCGGTCAGACGCGAACTCGAGGCACGCCTGTCCCGGGCCGAAGAGGACGAGCGGACGGCGCGCGACGGTCTCGGCGATGCGTCGACCGCGGTCGACGAGGCGTCCTCAGAGGTCGACGAACTCGTCGCACGGGCGCGGGAACTGCGCGAGCAGCTGTCGCGGGTCGAGGACTCACTGCGCTTCGCGCGTCAGCGACTGTCGACCGCCGAGCGGGGCCGGTCGGACGCCAAGGTGGCGCTGCGCGACGCGGTTGCCGAGTCGAACAAGCTGAGGGCCGCGGTCACGGATCTCTGAGGTCGCGTGCGCCGACGGTGCTCCACTTCCGGCGAGGTGACAGCCTCAGATCAGACGCAACGAGTCGTCGCGTCGAAGGACGAAGAAGTACGGCGCGGGCGAGCCCTTGAGGTCCATGGCGCCGATGACCGCATCGTCGGAGATGCGACGGAAGACGTCGTTGATGGGGAGTTGGTCGTACATCATCGTGGCGGTGTCGGTGCCGCGGTAGCGGGTGGTACGCAGCCGCGCGCGTGCCTTGCGGGTCTGGCTCAGCAGGCGGGTCGCTGCGATCGGTGTGGCGAAAGACATCGCTTTGACCTGTGGTGCCTTCTCGGCGATCGTGAGTCCACTGAAGGCGATCCCCGGGTTCATCGCCCAGAGAGCGGTGTGGTCGCGGGTGGGGAAGAGCAACGGGTGCACGGTCTCGGCGTCGACGAATTGCTTTCCCCACCAGCCGCTGGCGGCGAGGAACCCGTCGAGGGGGTGTCCGGTCGGCAGTTCCGCACCGCGCCAGGTGCCGATCATGAACTCCGGTTCGACCGCGTCGCAGGAGTCGAACAACTCGAGCGCCTCGGCGGTGTCGGTCGGGGTGGTGGTCAGCATCTCGCGCACGTCCATGGCACCGATCGTACGGGCAAAGACACAGATAGAGAAGAATGTCGCAACGTCATGGGGGTGAACCGGCGGTGAGTCCGCGGGCCGCGGCCCCGGACTCGGGTTTCGACGTGAGCCACGCGACGACGAACGCGCCGGCGATCGCTCCCGCGAAACCGACGTACGCGAGCCAACCGAGTCCGTCGACGGCGCGGTCGCCGAGGAACAGGACGCCGATCACCGATGGGATGCCCACCTCGCCCACGACCAGCACAGCGGTGACGGCGTTGACCGGTCCGAGCTGCAGCGCGACCGTCTGTACGTAGAACGCGACGGCGCCGGCGATGGCGATCGTCCAGGCCGCCGGGTCGGTGACGAGCGCCGCGGCGTCGAACGGATGAACGCCGTCCAGAACGCGAACCGCCACCGCCAAGGCGCCGTACATCGCGCCGGCAAGCGCTCCCGCCAGGATGGCGCCGCGTCGTCCCAGGAGATGCACTACGACCACACCGACCACGGCGACAGTGGTCGACACGATGAACAGCGCCCAGTGGAACGCCATGTCGTGCGCGGTCGCGGCTTCATGCGATGCCGATGCGCCGAGCATGCAGAGCGAGGCGACGACGACGCCCATCGCGGCCAGGTCCCGACCTCTCAGCGTCGTGCCGAGCAGAACGCTGCCGAGAAGCGCGGTGATGATCAGGTTCCCGGCGACGATCGTCTGTGCCAGGAAGAGGGGGAGAAGCCGCGCCGCGACGGCACCGCCGGCGAAACCGAGGATCACCATGAGCGTGCCGATGAGGAAGGCCGGATCGCGGAAGGTGTCGAGTGTGGAGCGCAGCGACGGTCCGCGCTCGGTCGTGACCGACGCGGTCTCGGTGGTACCGGCCGCGTTCCGTGCACCCAGTGCGCGCAGGACCGTCGACAGTCCGTAGGCCACCGCGGCGAGCGAAGCCGCCACCACTCCGATCGTGAACACCGTACGAAAGTACCGGTCCCCGTTGTCCGTCGCCGGGGTTCCGAACCGGGGTCGGTGTCGCCGTCGCACCGGAATAGTCGCCGATCTTCGGCAGTTGCCCAGACCATGACCACCTCGAAGTACGACCCGCGCGACCTCCTCGCCGAATCATCGCTCGGTGTTCTCGCCACGATCAAGTCCTCCGGCCTCCCGCAGCTGTCCCCGGTGACCGCGTACTACGACCGTGATGCCGACACGATCTACGTGTCGATGACCGAGGGCCGGGCCAAGACGGCAAACCTGCGGCGCGACCCGCGGGCAGCACTGGAGGTCACCGGGCCCGACCGCTACACGTGGGCGACGGCCGAAGGTGACGTCGTGTTGATCGGTCCCGGCACCGATCCCCACGGACCCGAGGTAGAGGCCCTCGTCGACTACTACCGGAAGGCCGCGGGGGAGCACCCGGACTGGGACGAGTACCGCAGCGTAATGGTCTCTGATCGTCGGGTGTTGATGGTGATGTCGGTGAAGCGCGTCTACGGCGAGCGGCTTCGCTGATTCGCCGGCGAAGTTCTTCGCGATGAGGACCGCAGTTGTCCTCGTTGTGCGCCACAGTGGAGGAATGTCCACAGAAATCCAGGTGACGTTCGATTGCGCTGATCCCGCGGCACTCGCCGCCTTCTGGTCCGAGGTGCTCGGGTACCGGATTCAGGCGCCGCCCACGGGGTTCGACAGCTGGGACGCCGCGCTCGATGCGATGGGTGTCCCGCCGGAACGCAGGAACGACGCGTCTGCGGTCACCGACCCCGACGGTCGCGGTCCACGGATCTTCTTCCAGCGCGTGCCGGAAGGCAAGACAGCCAAGAACCGGGTACACCTCGACGTCCGGGCCGCACCCGGCCTGAGCGGTGACGACCGCCTCGCCGCGCTCGAGGCGGAGTCGGCCCGCCTCGTGGTCCTGGGTGCAACTCGCGTTCGACGAGTTGAGCCGGAACCGCCTCTCGGTGCCGGGCACATCGTCATGCGTGATCCCGAGGGCAACGAATTCTGCCTGGACTGAGCGCATTTCGTAGCAGACGACGACGCTATGTCCCCACGCGTTCGACGGATTCGTCCGTCAGCGACATGTCGGCTGCGACGTGCAGGGTGCCGTCCAGGTCGGGCTGTTCGAACGTGACCCGCGCGTCCCGTCCGTCGACGATCAGGGAGGCGATGGTGTTACCGAACAGGGGGCCGAGCGCGTTGTGCCACGTGACGGGGAGTTGCGGCGCTCCGCGGGAACCGGCCCAGCGTCGGACGATCTTGGCAAGACGCGGCGACCAGCCGAGCCGGAACACGCCCTTCATGTACGGCGGTATGGCGTTGTGCACCGGTGAGCACACCAACTGATAGACCACCGCACCGGTGGTTTCGGCGAAATCCGCTCGCGCGGCATAACTGTGGTGGACGTCGCCCGACAGGACACTGATGGTCGCCGGACCGAGGGTTCGATCGCTGTTGCCGAGGCCGGCGACCCCACTGATCATCCGGCTCAGCCGGGTGAAGGAATCGAAGAAGGCGGGCCAGTGCTCCAGGTCGGCACCCTGCCGGATCTTCTCGGCCAGCTGTCCGACCCGGCCGTCGTGGCGGGCCCCGATCTCGTTGAGCGTCTCGACGTCGCTGAGGACGGGCGGGAGCAGCCACGGCAACGACGACCCGAGCACCAGGTGGTCCACCGACTCGACGTCGTCGTTGACCTGGTCTTCGATCCAATCGAACTCGGTGTCACTCAACATCTTCCGGACGCCACCGGCGAGAATGCGGCCGTTACGTGAATCGATCATCGTCAGTCGCGTCGCGCCGAGATCCCACCGGAAGCTGAACCGGATCCCTTTGACGCCGTCGGTTTCGGAATCGGCGCGGTCGGCGAGATCGACCAGATGCGGCCAGCAGTCCCCGTCGATCTCCCTCACCTGGCGGTAGTCGTCGGAGGCGTCCAGTTCCGCGGGGGACAGGTTGCCGAGGTGCTGATACACCCAGTACGACGCGAGTCCGGCGCGTATCCGGTCACGCCACCAGGGTTGGTCGTCCATCTGCCGGCGCCAGGTGTCCGAGGTGTTCCAGTCGTCGCGGATGTCGTGGTCGTCGAAGATCATCGCGGTCGGGACGGTGGACAGGATCCAGCGTATCTCCGGGTCGCCCCAGGTGTGCCGGTAGAGACCCTCGTACTCCTGGAAGCTCACCACCTCGTCAGACGGACCGGCGGTCGAGGTCCTGGTCGACTCGAGCTTCTCCTTGACCTGCGGCGTCAGTTCGTCGGCGTAGACCTGATCGCCGAGGAGGATGAGGGTGTCGGGCCATTCGTCGACGGGCAGGTGGCGCATGCGGACCGCATAACAGTCCAGTGCGTCGAGTCCGAGTTTTTCGTCGACCTTCGGGTCCTCCGCCTTGGGGTAGCGGCACGACCCGAAGACGAGCCGGTGATGGCGGGCGCTTTCGGGTCCGCGCGTCCGAATGATGCTGGGCGGAAAGTCGGAATCCGGCAGGGGCCATTCCCGAGAACCGTCGACGAACACCTCGTATTCGGTCGTGGTGTCCGGCGTCAGACCGGTGACCTCGACGAGCGCGTAGTGATTTCCGACGACCTCGAAGGTGTGCGAGCGGCTGCCGAGGACCTCCACCTCCGCGGGTCCGTCCGTCTGGACCCAGACCAGCGCGGATGTCTCGTCGACGTGCCGAAGGATCGGACCCAGTACCAACGCCATCCGCCCAGACTAGGCCCGTGGAACGGTGTCCGTGGGCCGATAACCTATCTGGGTGGAGACCGGAGACGTCGTGACCGAAACCGCCGACACCGAGGCTGCCGTCGCCCGGGTACTCGCGGAACTCGCCGAACTCGAGGACCCGAAGATCCGCGCGGTCAACGAGAGGCACGGAGACGACCACGGCGTCAATCTGACCAAGCTGCGGGCCGTCGCCAAACGTCTGAAGACCCAGCACGACCTCGCTTCGGCGTTGTGGGCTACCGGTGACACGGCCGCTCGACTACCCACCTGGATCACCGAGATGATAAAGCGACAGCAGGCGTGAGCGTCATGCGTCGGTGTACTGCACGGCGACGTCGGGGATCGCTGCCGGTCTGTGCGCTTCGCTCGCGCGATTCGATGCCGATGTCGAGGTGATCGGCCCGGAGGAGCTGCGGACGGCCTTCGCGACGCTGGCGGACCGGTCGGCACGAGCGTCCGGGGAGTCGCGTCAGATGGGGGCTCTCCCTGATGGTCTCGGTGAAGCTCTCAGATCACACCGGGCGGTACGCGGTCCTCTATCCGGCGATCGCCGAGGCGGCCCGACGCTGCGCCGCCGAGCGCGTGGGGCTGATCGATGTCGGCCGTCCCGCCGGTCTCAACCTCAACGTCGACCGCGTCGGCATCTTCTACGGAGACGATCAGACCCTTGGCGATGTGTCATCGCCCGTGCAGCTGGAGTGCTCGGTGGTGGGCGATCGTCGGATTCCGAGTGTGCCGATGCCGGATGTCGCGGCGCGGATCGTGGTCGACCGCGCGCCGCTAGACATGCGTAACCCTGAGCACCGGAATCGCATCCGGCTGGCCGACGACCGGTCACGCCATCTCGACGACGAGCTCGCTCTCGCAGAATCATTTCCACCGCAACAGATTTCGGGAGATCCGATCACGACGCTGTCGGATGCGGTCTCGTGTGTCCCGGATCGGGCGCTGCCTGTGGTCATCACCACCTGGTCGCTGTCGCGGTTCTCGCCGGAGAGACGACGCCGATTCGTGCATGCGTTGGAGGAGCTCTCCTCGGCGAGGAGGACTGCCTGGGTGTCGGTCGAAGGGGTCGGGGTCGCGCCCACCATTCCGACCCTCGGGGATCGTCCGGCGTCTGGGCACAGCATCATCGGGCTGACCGTGTTCGAGCCGTCAACCGCATTGCCGCGCTTCGATGTCGCCGGCGACGCGCTCGGCCGGTGCTGGTCCCGCGGACGGTTCATGTCCTGGTTCGCCTGAGTGGTCCGCGCGGTCCGCGGGCACCCGGTGACCGGTGCGGTCGAGTGCGGACACGGCGATGGACGCACTCGACACCACCGCGGCCACGACGAAGGCGAGCCCGTAACCCGCGGCGGTGATAGTGGCACCGAGGGCGGTGGCACCCACTGCCTGCCCGAACATCAACGCGATGAACAGGAGTGCGGTACCCGCAGCCGATCGTGCCGCATCGATGGTCGAGGTCCAGGCGATGAGCGCGGATGTCGCCGAGGTGAAACCCCACCCGAAGAAGAGGCAGCCGACGAGCGTGACCGCCATCTGTCCCGGAGCAGCGGCGACCAGGAGAATCCCGACCGTCATCGTTCCGCAGCTGAGTGTCCACGCCGAGGTCGCCGACCACCTCGCCAACGGTGTGGCGGTGAGAGCCACTGCGGCGCCGCCGATTCCGATCATGATCCACGCGATGATCGTGCCACGTTGGGATGATCCGCCGGTGTCGACGAGGATCGCACGGCCGTACGTCCACATGGCGCTCGACGCCCCGCCCAGCAGAACCGCGATGGTCAGTGCGGTGCCGTGGCGGCGGATCCACCCGACGGACAGGGCGTGCGACTGCTCGTCCTGGGCGGCGGAACCCGGCTGGTCGGTGATGAGGAGGGCGACCGCGATGACCGCGGTGACCACGCCGATGATCGCCCAGGTCAGTCGCCATTCGGGTAGGAAGGCGAGTGCCAGCGCCCCGGCGCCGACGAGTCCGGGTCCGGTGCCGGAGTTGACCATCGACTGCGCCCGGTCCACGCGATTCGCGGCGATGTTGCGCCGGACGACGCTCACCATAGCGGGCGACGCCAGGCCTGCTCCCGCAGAACTGATCACGGCGAAGAGTCCGAAGGTGAGCAGGTCCCCGGCGGCGGCCATGCCCCAGACCCCACCCGCCGCGGTGGCTGTGGCGACGACGATCAAGACCCGAGGATTTCGGCGTCCGTAGCGGAACCCGCACAACGCCGCGAGGCAGTAGACCAGCGACGACCCCGAGGAGATATACCCCGCACGGGCCGAATCGAGAGCCAGGTCCGCCTGGATGTCGGGTAGGAACAGCCCGTATGCGAGTCGCACCAGTCCGTAGGTCGCCGCGATGAAAGCTGTGCCGGCCACGATGACCGATGGCTCACGACCGAGACCAAACGAAAACGTGCGTTTCATATTTTCGAGTCTAGGCTGATTGCCATGCCGATGCGCAAGAGCTCCGAGGAGAAACTGCTCGACGCAGTTGATGACCTGGTGTTCTCGCGCGGAATCGAATCGACGCCCGTCGACGCCATCCTCGCGCGGGCGGGCGTGTCGGCGGCGACCCTGTACCGCGGCTACCGCAGCAAAGAGGCGCTGGTCGCAGCCTCCCTCGCACGACGACACGAGCGCTGGCGCGAGACGTGGGGGAGTCTCATCGCGGCTGCGCCCGACGCCGAGGGCCGGTTGCTGGCCATCTTCGACGCCATCGACGAGTTCGCCGCCCGACCCGACGGCGCGCGGTGGTGCGCGTTCCTGGGAACCGCTGCCGAGATGTCCGACCCGCCGCCCGAGATCGCCGACGCGGTCACGCGCGACACCGACCACATGCGACAGACCCTCCGCGAGCTCGCCGCGCAACTGCCGTGCGCGAATCCCGACCACCTGGCCGAGCAGATCCTCGTCGTGGTCACCGGCGAACTCGCGATGAGACTGCGTGACCGGCCCTTACGGAAGTCGACGGTGGGTCGGGAGATCGCGACGACACTCATCGCGACAGCGCAACCGTCCGCTGCAGCGCGACCCTGTACTACGGATTGAGTACTGATCGCGTACCGCGGTCCGAGTACGACCCGATCCGCTCAGTCGAAGTACGACGCCTACTCGCTGTAGGGCACTTGACCGTTGGGGCTGGGTAGGCCGACCGATAGAGCGCCAGCAGGGTGTCGATCGCCCCGTTGTTGCGCAGCCATGTACCGACGTAGCCGCCGGGAGCGATCAGCGAATTGACCTGTCGCGTGGGCGCGCTCGCGTTCGCGGGGCTCTGCAGCATGCCCTGTTTGTTCACGTACAGGCCGTAGCTTCCGACAACGGAGTTGCCGAACATCGGGCGACCGGTGGTGTTGGTCAAGATGATCAGGCAGGCGTCGATGATCCTCGCGGCGTCACGGCTGCCGCCGATCCCGCCACCGCTCAAGAATGCTCGGTATTGCTGTTCGGACAGTGCATCTTTCGGGGACAGGCCGATCGCTGCGGCCGGACAAACCGTCAGTGAGCACACTGAAGCGCCGGGGCCGGAGCGGTGTCAAGGGTCCGCTGAAAGCCGTATGACGTCGTACCCGGAAACCGGGCACAACGTCATACGGATTCAGAGCGGGTGGCGGCTCAGATCAGGCCGAGAGCCAGCATGGCATCGGCGACCTGGGTGAAGCCCGCGATGTTCGCACCCATCACGTAGTTGCCGGGAGCGCCGTACTCCTCGGCGGTGTGCAGGCAGTGATCGTGGATGGAGGTCATGATCTCGGAGAGACGATCCTCGGTGTAGCCGAACGTCCACGAGTCGCGAGATGCGTTCTGCTGCATCTCGAGTGCGCTGGTGGCCACACCGCCGGCGTTCGCCGCCTTACCGGGCGCGAAGCGGACTCCGGCTTCGCCGAAGATGCGCACGGCCTCCGGGGTGCATGGCATGTTGGCGCCCTCCGCGACTATGCGGACCCCGTTCTTGACCAGCTGGGTGGCGTCGGCACCGTTGAGTTCGTTCTGCGTCGCGCACGGGATGGCGATGTCGGTGGGCACGTTCCACAGGGAGCCGGTGGTGACGAGTCGCGCTGAGGGGCGGGCGTCCGCATAGTCGCCGATGCGACCCCGCTGGACGTTCTTGATCTCCTTGAGGAGCTCCAGGTCGATGCCGGCCTCGTCGACGATGTAGCCGCTCGAATCCGAGCAGGCGACGACACGGCCGCCCAGCTGCTCGATCTTCTCGATGGCGTAGATGGCGACGTTGCCCGACCCCGACACGACGACCGTCTTGCCGTCGAGTTTGTCGTCCACTGCTGCGAGCATGTCGCGGACGAAGAACACCGCGCCATAGCCGGTGGCCTCGGTGCGCACCTGTGACCCGCCCCAGGCGAGTCCCTTCCCGGTCAGGACGCCGGACTCGTACCGGTTGGTGATGCGCTTGTACTGGCCGAACAGGTAGCCGATCTCCCGACCGCCGACGCCGATGTCGCCGGCGGGGACGTCGGTGTACTCACCGATGTGGCGGTAGAGCTCGGTCATGAAGGACTGGCAGAACCGCATGATCTCGTGGTCCGAGCGGCCCTTGGGATCGAAGTCGGAACCGCCCTTGCCGCCACCGATGGGCAGGCCGGTCAGTGCGTTCTTGAAGATCTGCTCGAAGCCGAGGAACTTCACCACACCGAGGTAGACGCTCGGGTGGAAGCGCAGCCCGCCCTTGTACGGTCCGAGCGCCGAGTTGAACTCGACGCGGAAGCCGCGGTTGACCTGTACCTGGTTGCGGTCGTCGATCCACGGCACGCGGAAGATGATCTGCCGCTCGGGTTCGGTCAGACGCTTGATGATTCCGGCATCGGCATAGTGCGGGTGCTTGGCCAGGACGGGGCCGAGGCTGTCGAAGACCTCACGAACGGCCTGGTGGAATTCGGCTTCTCCGGGGTTGCGCGCAACCACCTGTTCGTACAGATCGCTGATCTTCTCGTCGAGCACGGCCACGGTGGCCACCACTTCCTTTTCGATACCTCTGGGAAAGGCGGTGGACCCCCAAATCGGTCACCGCCATCCTGCAGCCTATCGATCGACAGGAAGTATCTATAAATCCGGTCGGCGTTGAGCCCAGTCGATGATTGCCGGAAATGCCCCGGATGACCGGTCCGCTGCACTCGTCACGAGATAGAAAGCGGAGGTCAGGGGGTTGCCGTTGATGGCCGACTCGTAGTCGGCGGCGCGCGCGACGTGTCGGGCCCGTTCGCGGGCGACGCCGGTCTCGTGCGACGTGGAGGCCTCCGCGATCACCAGGAGCGCGAGCTTCCGGCTGTTCGACGCGGCGTCCAGGACCGCGTCGATCAGTGCGTCCTCGTGCTGCTTCTCGAGCCGGCGCCCTCGCCGGTCCCACCACGCGCGCCGGGGCCGGGATGCGGGATCGAGCAGCGCGACGCACGATCTGAGACCCACCGGGATGCGCCGGATCGATTCCGCGTCGCCGGCGTCGTCCCGGGACCCCGTGCCCGAGGACCGGACGTCCAAGACGTCCGTGCTCAGCCCTCGTTCACGGAGGACCCGGCGCAACCGGGTCATCAGCGCACCCGGTCGTCCGATCACCAGGACGTCGGCCGCGGGTGCGGAGTTCCGCGTCGGGAGTGGAGGCGGCCGGAGTCCGGTCTCCGGGACTTCGGCCGATCCTGCGACGACCCTCATCGGGACGCCGCCCGTCGGCCGTGACCGCGAGCCCACCGCGACGCTGCGTCAGAGAAGCTCGATCCGGTGCTCTTTCACCGCGACCGTGCACTCCTTTCCGTTGGGGAGGCGGTAGGTGCGAACGTCGCCGACGTCGGCACCCATGACCGCCTGACCGAGTGGTGAGTCGGGCGAGCAGACGTCGACGCCCACCAGGGCGTACTGCTCCGGAGGTCCCACCAGGAAGGTGGTGACGTCGGTCGGATCGTGATCGAAGGCGACGGTGACGATCGAGCCGACCTGCACGGTCCCGTCGGCAGACGGCTCGACCTCTGCGGTGGACAGCGCTGCGTACAGCTGTGCGATCCGCCGGTCGAGCGAGTCGAGTCGGGCCAGTGCGCGGTGGTAGGCGTCGTTGTTGTCCAGATCTCCGGCGGTACGGTGCTCGAGCACCTCCGCGCTGACGGAGGCTCGTTCGCGGCACCTCGCGGCCAGCTCGTTCTCGAGAAGCTCTCGGGTCAGGGGAGAGTTCGGGACAGGTGTGGCGGTGGTCATCGCTGACTCCTCTGCTTCGGTGACGAAATGTCCACGACGTGACGGTCAGGACGTCGTGATCAAGGGTTTCGCGCGTAGATCGAGCATCGGATGTCGTGCGGCGATCTCCTCTCGCGAGGCACGGTCCACATCGGTGCTCAGTGTGAGAATCCAGGGCACGGACTCGGCGGCCCCGCTCGTCGACGAACCGGCCGGCAACTCGGAGGCCCACGGGTCGAGCTCGAGATCGGCGAGGATGTCCCGCGACAGACTCTCGAGCTTCGACGCGGTGAGCCGACCCGAGGAGTCCGCGAACGCGAAGCAGACGTCCTTGCCCACCGGTACCCCGAAGTCGTCGACGTCATTTTCCCGATGCCACTGCCGACGCAGGAGCAGTGAGTCGGAATCTTCCACCACGAGTGAGTGCTTCACAGGATTCGGAAAAGCATTCAATGCCCGTGACGACGCCTGGTCGATGAATTCTCTGAGCCGCCCCGTCGATCCGCATACTCGTATACGGCATTCCATGACAACCGCTTTCACGGCCACTCTTCCTTTCGCTGAAAAACCGGCCTTCCGGGCCGGTCCCACGGACTCTAGCCGAAAAAAATGCAAAAGCCAGCTCGCTCGGGTTCGTCGTCGGAGTGGTGACTGAAATCCGCTGTTCTGCAGTAGATTCAGCAAAGTGTCGACCGCGCGCCGAGGGGTGGTCGGCGGCGACTGGACTTTTTTTCTTTCTGGGCTATGGTCACGGAGGTGAGTGGGTCCGAGACCCACTTTCATCAATCATGTCAGCGAGGAATCATGGCAGAGAAAAATTCAAGTTCGAAAAAGCGTCGCCAAGAATTGAAGTTGCGGCGGGAGAAAAAGCGCGCGAATGAAGACAATTCGATCATTCGGAAACGAAAGAATGTTGGATGACGTGGCACAGCACACGCGCCTCGTAGAGGTTCTCACCTATCTCCACGACCGCTTCTCGACCCTGGCGACGGTCGAGCGGCCGCAGTCCGAACTCCTTCGGGGGTTCCGGGCGGGCATGACGTTCGCCCGCATCTGCGTCCTCGACGAGATCACCACCGAGTCGCTCCGTCCCGATGCGTTCGTCGGCGCAGCTGTGCTCTCAGGGGGTCTGCGCCGGGACTTCGACGTCGTCCAGGGGCTGGTGGACCGGCTCGAGCGCGAGGGCCGGTGGGCTGCCGACGCCGACGACAGTGAGTTCCGGGTCGGTTATCACGCCGCGCTCGGCATCGCCCGCCACCACCTGGATGTGGCTCGTCGAACGCTCGACATCGGGGAGGCGCCGGCCGGCGTGCACCGCCCGGTCCGTAGCCAGTCCCGGCGAGCCGCAGCCGTCGCCGCAGGTCGGTGACCTACGCGTGGGACGGGCGCGCTGTGCCCGTCCCACGCGCGGGGACGAGGCGGCGTCAGCGCCGGACGCCGAGTCCCTTGGCAATGGTCGGCCACGCACGATGGAGATCCTGGTTCCAGTAGCCCCACGAGTGCAGCCCGGACCTGAAATCGTAGGTGACCTTCACACCGGCCGCGTCGGCTCGGCGCTTGAAGCTCCGCGTGCACTGGAGAACGACGCCCTCGAGAACGCCGCCCACCGGGGACGCGAGGCCTGCGATACCGAGCGACGGGTCGGGCAGTCCGTTGCCGACGGAGACATACATCGGCTTGCCGTCCAGTACCTCGATGTGTGCGGCCGGGTTGTGGTCATCCCAACTCGAGTGGCCCAACGGACCCCACATATTGTCGGGATTGCCGCCGCGGGTGGACACCGACGCGGCCGTGGCCTGACGGTACTCGGGTGAACCCTGGTCGAGACATCCACTGAACGCTACGACGCCGCGGTAGAGGTCGGGGTGGCGAACCGCGATCGACATCGCGCCCAGCGCTCCCATCGACAACCCGCCGATGACGTTGCGGCCGTTGCCATTGAAGCGTTTGTCGATCAGTGGGGGTAGTTCCTTCGTCAGGAATGTCTCCCACCTGTTCCGTCCCAGAACAGGATCGGTCTTCTGCCAGTCCGTGTAGTACGCGGCCATGCCGCCGATGGGCATCACGACGTTGACCGGTTTGTCAGCCATGAACTTCACGATGTCGGTCTGGAATGTCCAGCCGCTCTGCGTGTAGTTGGTGTAGATGCCTCCGTCGATCCCGTCCAGGAGGTACAGGGTCGGGCGACGCTTCTCGCGATCCGAGGGTAGGAGGACGCTGACCCGGACGGGTCGCTGCATCGCGGGAGAGTAGACCGTCACCGTTGCCCGCGTCGGGGTTGTCGGCGAAATCGACAGGACGCGTGCGACCTCATGAGCATTCGTATCGTGCGGCGCAGCTGCGACAGGCTCCGCGACGCCGAGGCTTCCGGTCATGGCGATGACGCCGGCGCACGCGAGCGCCACGGCTCTCGGCCATTTCGACACTGCTCCCCCCTTTGGGATCTTCCGACGGGTGCCCCCCGCTCCGCGCCGGCGATGACTTGCTCAATGATGGCGTAGTCGCGGCCGAACCGCCGAGGTATCGGACCGGTCTCGGCGCGTCGCTGCAGGGTGGTTCGCAGATTTTCGACCGAACGGACGAGTCAGTCTGGCGGGAGTGGGCTCCTGGCTCGTGTTTGCGCAGAGGTCGCGCGGGTACCCGACCGAGAGGCTGGCCGTGCCCCATCGAGTGGGTTCATCAACGCAGCCGATCAGAACCACCGACATCGGAAGGACGGCTCTCTGTGAGCACCTATGTCACCGCGAATCCCACCACAGGAGGGACCGAGCAGGAGTTTCCCGGACTCGCCGACAACGAGATCGACGGGCTCGCGGCGCGGTCCCTCGAGGCGTTCGACAGCTGGCGGCGCACCGAGGTGGCGGAGCGTGCCGACATCCTGTCCCGGACTGCGGACCTCTACGAGAAGCGTGCGGAGGAACTGGCTTCGGCGATCACGACCGAGATGGGCAAGCCGGCGAAGGAGGCGGCCGGCGAGGTCCAACTCGCCGCCGACATCTACCGGTGGTATGCCGAGCACGGTCCGGATCTGCTGGTCAGCGAGGAACTCGATCCACAGGGTGCGCAGTCCTCGATCGTGCAGACGGCGCCGATCGGACCGCTCGTCGGGGTCATGCCGTGGAACTACCCCTACTACCAGGTGGCACGGTTCGCCGCGCCGAACCTGCTGGCCGGTAACACGATCATCCTCAAGCACGCGTCCATCTGCGCGGCATCATCGGCGCTGATGGCCGAGATCGTGCACGACGCCGGGGTGCCGCCGGATGTCTACGCGAATGTGTACGCCAGCAGCGAGCAGGTCGCCCAGCTGCTGGCGAATCCGGCCATCCGTGGGGTCTCGTTGACCGGCAGCGAGGGCGCCGGCGCGGCTGTGGCCAAGGTCGCCGCCGAGAACCTCAAGAAGTCGGTCCTGGAGCTGGGCGGTTCGGACCCGTTCATCCTCCTCGACTCCGCAGACCTGGACCGCACCACCACGATCGCCGCTCGGGCGCGGCTGTCCAACGCCGGGCAGGCCTGCAACTCGCCCAAGCGCTTCATCGTCACCGACGAGCTCTACGACGATTTCGTGCGCGGGCTGGTCGAGAAGTTCGAGGCCACGGAGGTGGGGGACCCGGCTGATTCGTCGACCCGGATGGGGCCGCTGTCATCGATCTCCGCGCGAGACACCGTCGCCGAACAGGTCAAGACCGCTGTCGACCAAGGAGCAACGCTGCGGACCGGGGGCTCTCCGATCGACCGCGACGGTGCCTTCTTCCAGCCGACCGTGCTGACCGACATCACCCCGGACATGGACGCCTACTCCGAGGAGATCTTCGGGCCGGTGGCCATGGTCTACAAGGTGTCCTCGGCGGATGAGGCCGTCGATCTGGCGAATGACGTGCAGTTCGGTCTCAGCGGTTCGGTGTGGAGCAACGACATCTCGAAGGCCGAGCAGGTCGCCGACCGACTCGAGGTGGGGATGGCCTACGTCAACGAACACGGCACCACGCTGCCGGGTCTGCCGTTCGGCGGGGTCAAGCGTTCCGGCTACGGCCGTGAACTGGGACGTTGGGGTCTGGGCGAATTCGTCAACACCAAGCTGCGTCGGACGGCTGCCGGGTAATACGGCGACGGGGGCCGGATTCAGCTCGACCGGCGGGTGACCCTCACCTCGACATCCTCGGGGCCGAGGGTCTCCTGCTCGCCGGTCACCACGCCGACCCGGATCGGGTTCCGGGACGTGTCGGTGACGGTGAGCGGCGGGCCATCGGGCTGGAGATGCTCGTTGCCCCACTGCATCAGCGACATCACGACCGGAAACAGATCGCGCCCCATGTCGGTGAGCAGGTATTCGTAACGGACCCGCTGGCCGGGCTCCTGATACGGGACCTTGGTGAAGATGCCGGCCTCGGTCAGCTCTTTCAGCCGGGCGGACGCGACCGCGTCGGTGATCCCCACGCGACGGGCGAACTGGTCGAACCGGGTCGCGCCGTAGAAGGCCTCGCGCAGGATGAGAATCGCCGACCGCGTGCCGACGAGTTCGACCGCTTTGGCGATCGAACAGTGCGTCGCCTCCCACCGGTCACGTTCCGCGAGCGGGCCCACCAGCTTCATCATCCGTCCATTCTAGCCTGACTTGACAAGACTATAGTCAGGGCGTAGACCTCTGACTATGGCAGGCAAAAGTCAGCCACGTTCGGACCGTCCGCGGACGGTCCAACCCACAGATGGAGGGGCAGTCATGGCAACGGCAGTCATCGTGGACGCGGTGCGCACACCGATCGGCAAGGGGAAGCCGTCGGGCGGCTTGCACGACGTTCACCCCGTCGACCTTCTCGCGCACAGTTTCCGGGCCATCGTCGACCGCACGGGGATCGATCCGGCCGAGATCGACGACGTGATCACCGGAGTCGTCAGCCAGGTCGGCGAGCAGAGCCTCAACCTCGCACGTCGTGCCCTGCTGGCTGCGGGCTACCCGGAGTCGGTGCCCGGCGTGTCGGTCGACCGTCAGTGTGGCAGCGGACAGCAGGCGATCGCGTTCGCCGCCCAGGGCGTCATCGCGGGGACCTACGACGCGGTCGTGGCCGCAGGAGTCGAATCGATGTCACGAGTACCCATGGGCTCGGCCGCGGTCGGCGCCTCGGACCTCAACGGCATCGCGTTCGACACGCGTTATCCCGACGGGCTGGTCGGGCAGGGCATCTCCGCCGAACTCATCGCCGCACGATGGAACATCTCTCGTGCCGAGATCGACGAATTCTCCCTGCGTTCTCACGAACTGGCGGCCCGGGCGACAAAGAACGGACTGTTCGACAACGAGCTCGCGCCCATCTCCGGTCTGACCGCCGACGAGGGAATCCGGCTGGGCAGCACCCTCGACGGACTGGCCGGCCTGCGGCCCGCCTACTACGACGAAGTGATCGCCCGGCGATTCCCGGAGATCGACTGGCGGATCACCGCGGCCAGTGCAAGCCAGATCAGCGACGGTTCGGCGGCCGTTCTCGTCATGAGTGAGGAGAAGGCCGCCGAACTCGGATTGCGTCCGCGCGCACGGATCCACACCATCGCGGTCGCCGGGGACGATCCGCTGCTGATGCTCACCGCGATCATCCCGGCAACCCGTAAGGTGCTCGCGCGCAGCGGGGTCGATCTCGCTGACATCGACCTGTTCGAGGTCAACGAGGCCTTCGCCCCGGTCGTCCTGGCCTGGTCCCGCGACCTCGGCGTCGACCTCGCCAAGGTGAACGTCAACGGCGGAGCCATCGCGCTCGGTCATCCGCTGGGTGCCAGTGGTGCACGCTTGACGACCACGGGACTGAACGCGCTGGAACAGCGTGGTGGACGTTATCTGCTGCAGACCATGTGTGAGGCAGGCGGTCTCGCCAACGCGACGATCTATGAACGCCTCGACTGATCCGTGGTGACGCCGCCCGCTGTCAACCGTCGGTGTGGCGTGCGCGCGCGACGGCCGCCGCCACACCGTGGTGCCACGGGACACCGTGCCCGGGTAGGACGGACTTCGCGCCGGTGGCGGCCAGCGCGTCGAGCGAGGCGCGGTTTCGCTCGAGGTCGGCGGTCGCCGAGCCGGCGATCATGCGGGGGCCCTGCGCGGCGGTGTAGGGGTCGAGGGTGACCAGTGCGTCACCGGCGATGACCGCGTCGCGGTCGGGGTAGTGCAGCGACACATGGCCGAAGGTGTGGCCCGGGGTCGGCACCACCTCGGCCGCTCCCGGGAGCACGGCGTCGTCGTCGAAGACGGACACATGCGCGGCGTCGATTCCCCGAACGGTGAATGCTCCGGCAAATGCCATGCGGCTCAGTAACTTCCACGATGGCGGGTTGCGCAGTGGGACCCCGAACCGGGTGGCGTTCTGATGCGCGTACCGGTAGGGATGGGCGGCGAGCCACGCATCGTCTCGGTGGACGTACACGGGGATGTGCAACTGCTTGGCCAGGCGTCGCGCGGTGCCCACATGATCGAAGTGTCCGTGGGTGATGATCAATGCCGACACCGCGTCGACGTCATGGCCCAGGTGGTGGATCGCCTCGACGAGCGGCCCGTAGGAGCGGGGCAGTCCGGCGTCGACGATCACGAGCCGGTCGTCGTCCTCGACGAGGTACTGATTGGTGTACGCATGCTCGAGGCGATGGATTCCGGGTGCGACGTCGCGTTGGAAGACCATGACCCAGCGTAACCCCGCAGCCGGACGCTCGAACCCGCCTTCACCAGGGGAGTATGCCGTTCTCGTCCTGCAGCGTCCCGGTGGGTCCGTCGGGGCCGATCGTCGCCGGCCGAACGACGGTACGTGCACTGTCCGCCACGGGACGCCCGCCGGTCATCCCGGCCCCGGTGGTCATGTCGGAGTCGGTGAAGCCCGGTTCGAGTGCGTTGAACTTCATCCCCGGTTCGATCGTGGAGTACTGCAGCGTGAGCATCGTCGCGGCCGACTTCGACGCGGCGTAGAGCGTTGCGGTGACCCCGGATTCGGGTCGATCCGGGTTCGTCACGGCCCAGAACGATCCCATACTGCTCGACACGGTGTGCCGCCACCGATGGTCGTGGTCTCAGTCATGGGCGTCTGGTCTCCGCTCTTCGGCGACGCGATGCGATGTCGACGGAGTGCGCGGTCGGCGACTGCGCACCGATGTCGAGTGAACGGACCGGTATGACGTGGATCACGCAATCCGTGCGCGCGCCGAGGCCCACTGCGGTGTCAAGGGTTCGATCTCCGGTGATCGAAACGCCGAGATCCAGCGATCTGAATGCTGTGGAGTGTGTCTTTGCCGCATACGATCTGGGCTGCTCTGCAGTCGCAGGACAAGACAACTCAGAAGGATTGCCGAACCGATGACGACCCACCCTCTCCTCGTCGACGCCGCATGGCTCACCGAGCACCTCAACGATGAGAACGTGCGGGTTCTCGACGCGACGGCCGAGCGCGGACACCCCGATGGCTCCGGCCGTCCCGTGCCCTCTCTCGGCCCGGCTTTGTACGCGCGAGCGCATATCCCCGGTGCGGTGCACGCCGATCTGGATCGGGACCTCGCAGACCCGGATGCGGCGGTGCCGTTCATGGCCCTCGACAGCGAGACCTTCGCCGAACGCCTCGGCGCATTGGGCGTCGGTCCGGATTCCCACGTCGTGATCTATGACCAGGGAGGCAACATCTGGTCGTCACGTCTCTGGTGGAATCTTCATCTCGAAGGATTCGACAGCGTCTCCATCCTCGACGGAGGGTTGCCCGCCTGGCAGCTCGCTGGGCAACCCACCCGACCAGGGGTCGAGTCCTATCCCGTGGCCACTTTCAAGGCGTCGCGACGACACGAGCTGTACGCCGACAAGGAGACAGTGCTCCGAGCCATCGACGACGACGGTGTTCTCCTGGTCAATTCGCTCGATCCCGCGACCTTCCGCGGAGAGACCGACACCTACGGTCGGCCCGGTCGCATCCCCGGAAGTGTCAACCTTCCGTATCCCGATCTCATCGACGCGACAGGACTGCTCCGGCCGCTCGACGAGGTGCGCGCCGACTACGAGAAGATCGGCGCACTGGATTCCGGCAAGAAGGTCATCACCTACTGCGGCGGGGGCCTCGCCGCGAGTTTGCTCGCCTTCGAGCTCGCCATCCTGGGCCGCGACGACGTCGCGGTCTACGACGCGTCGATGTACGAATGGGGTGCAGACGAGTCGTTGCCGCTCGAAGTCGACTAGATAGCCGAGAGCCTCCACGGCCCGACGGCCGGCGTCAGGTGGACGGCGCGCGAGTTGCCCTGGCGGAGAACGGCGGCGGGTTCCACGCCGATGAGGAAGCGGCGTGTGCCATCGCCATCCGGCGGAAGCCGACCTCGGCGCGGTCGCGACGGACCGAACGAATCCCGAACAGTTGACCAATGGCCCTGTGACCGGTTGCTCCGCAGAGCGATCCTGTGAGAATGCAGGACTATGAGGTACATGAGGAGTCCCGGATAGCCCAGGTGACAGCAGTCGTCAGGTCCACGCTCGCAGTCGAGGAGATCGGGCCGTGGCTGAAGAAGAGCTACGGGGACATCGATCGCGTGCTGTCGGAACGTCAGGCAGGTCCCACCGGGCCGCCCTTCGCTCGCTATCGCATGCTCGGGGGTGGCCGATTCGAGATCGAGGCAGGGTTTCCCACGACGTCGCCGATCGATCCGGTCGGCGACGTCGGGCCCTCTGAGCTACCGGGCGGGCAGGTCGCCGTCACCGTCCACGTCGGGCCCTACGACGCGATGGAGCCGGCGTACAAGGCGCTCGAGACGTGGGTGAACGAACACGGCGGCAAGGTCGGCGATCCCTGGGAGGTCTACTTCAGCGATCCCTCCACCGACCCGGCGGGTTGGCGAACCGAGATCGTCCAGCCCTTTCGACCCGCCGAACCGGAGTTGCCGGCCGGCGACGGTCGGTGAGGCCGGAGGTCGGTTGCGCGCCGCGGCGACGACTTCGGGTGGTTTCGTGCCCTCGAGCGAGCGCCGAATCCGCGGTGGTCCGGACGCCAGGTGAGCAGAAGTGCCAGGGCCAACAGGATCTCGGCGATGTCACCCCAGTAGTACATGAGGGATCCACCGGCCCGAAGTTCGTCGGGCGGTGCATCGACCGCGACGAACAATCCGGCGTACAGCAGCTGGGCGATGACGGCGTGGCCGAGGATGGCGAGGCCGAGGACCACCAGACGCATGCGGACCGACGGACGGTCAGGTCCGGGGTCCGGACCGGCGATCATCCACGCGAACAGATAGCCGGCCACGAAGAAGTGGGCGTGAACGACCATGTGGAGGGCTCCGTGGCGTTCGGTGAGCGTGAACAGCGGGGTGAAGTAGAGTGCCGCGAGGCCGCCCACCGTCGCGATGAAGAGTACCGCGGGATGAGTGGCGATCCGCGCGGGTCGCGAACGCAACAGATGCACAAGTGGTTTGGCCACCGAGGCCGGAGTGGTCCGCAGTGCCAGAGTCATCGGTGCGCCGAGAACGAGGGCCAGCGGTGCAAACATGCCCAGCAGCAGGTGGCCGAGCATGTGATCCTGGAACGAGTCGGATGTGCTCGGACGCAGTGCCATACCCAGGATGACCAGTCCGACGATGAAACTCGCGGTGCGCCAGTGGTTCCATCCGCGCGGCTGTCGATGATATCGCTGGGCGGCGATGAGGTAGACGATCGCCGGCAGAGCTAGTGCACCGATCGCCGGCAGGACACCGGCGGAGATGACACCGGAACCCGCTTCATGAGCAGTGTTCACGACGTCGGGTTGCGCTGCTCTGTCCGCGGGGGCGCCGTGAGTGGTGTTGCGGTCCGCTGTAGGGCCCATCCGATGGCTACGAGGACTGCACCGAAGATCAGAAAGCCGATGTCCCAGAGGGTTTGGTGGTCACCGCTCCGGACATGGTGGATTGCCAGGATGTGGTGATCGATGATTCCTTCGACGAGGTTGAACAGTCCCCATCCGACCAGGACCCAGCCCCACAGTGATCGTGAAGTCCACAACCGCTGTCGTGCACGGGTGACACGCGAATACAGCAGGGCCAAGCCGATCAGCACGGCCAGCCAGGTGAAAGTGTGGAACAGTCCGTCCCAGAGCGTGTTGATCTCCAGTCCGTGGACCGTATCGGCAGGGTAGTAGGCGACGCCGACGCGGTCGTCGTCGGTGCTCGTCAGCATGTGATGCCACTGCAATATCTGGTGGAGCAGGATGCCGTCGACGAATCCACCGAGACCGATGCCGAGGACGACTCCCGGCAGAGCGAGCGAGGTACTCGTGTCGTGGTGTGTGTTCACCGGTGAGTTGCTACGCACCCGACGGGCGTACCCGGGACGTCGGAGAGTCCAAACATCAGCCGTGTAGACACTACGCGCCCCGGGAGAGGATCTCGGCGCCTCGGTGCGCGAGCATCATCGTCGGCGCGTTCGTGTGCCCCGACGGCAGAGTCGGCATCACGGAAGTGTCGACGACGCGCAGACTGGAAGCGGGAGAGCTCGACGAGGTGACGCGCTGGGCGGAAGTGATCATCGATCTTGCTGCCGGTGATCCGGCCAAAGGCGTAGGTTTCGGACTCGGATCGCCGTTGGCGACCGCGACTGCCTTCCGAGGTCTGGTCGGGTGGGTCAAGGGCCGTTCAGGTTGGCGACAAGACCTCGATTGTCAGTTGCCACCGTGAAGGGACCACCGTGAGCTGATTTTTGCCACGAGGATGGGACCACCTGGATTGCCAGTTATGGGACCACCGGCGCGTCGCGTCGGTGGTCCCTTCGTTTTGCTCGTTGACTCAACTGCAAGATTCGCAGGAGGGGCGGCGGGCATGGGCTACCGGGAGGTTGCAGTGGAAGAGATCAGAGAAGTACTGCGTTTGTGGCTGGGCCTGGCGGTGGGATTGCCCTCGCCGGGACTACGCACGATCGCCGCTCACTGTGGTTCCCCCGGAATCGTGGAGGACTCCTCTATGCGGCTTCGGGCTCGGTGACTGCGGTGTTCTCGTAGTCGACC
>NZ_WXYI01000024.1:0-53832 GCF_009872315.1 Gordonia sp. YY1
CAACGCTTCCGGCGCCCACCCCGGGCCCCGGAAATCCCGACCACCGTCGGGATCAACCACAGAAGAACAACCAACCAAGTCCTGTCTCAGACAGGTTGAGAAATTCCGCTCCGAGGTGGTGACTCTGCCGAAAAAGGGTGGGTTTGCGCGCTAGCGGGGCGCGAGCCAGATGGCGGAATTGGCCGGCAGCATGACCCGCGCCGAGGCGGGGCGTCCGTGATACGACGGCCCATCGGCGGTCACCGCTCCCAGATTCCCCTTGCCCGCGCCGCTGTAGGCGTCGGCGTCGGTGTTGAGGATCTCCTCCCACACCCCGCCCTGCGGCAGTCCGACCTGGTAGTCGACGCGGTCCGATCCGGAGAAATTGAAGATGCAGGCGACGACCGATCCGTCCTCCCCGAACCGCAGGAAGCTGATCACGTTGTTCGCGGTGTCGTTGGCATCTATCCACTCGTAGCCGAGGGGGGTGATGTCCTGCGTGTACAGCGCAGGGGATGACCGGTAGATCCGGTTGAGGTCCGTGACCAGCGTCGATATGCCGGAGTGCAGTTCGCCCTCCCAGCCCTCGAGCTGGTGCCAGTCGAGGCTGCGGTTGTCGGCCCATTCGCCGGTCTGACCGAACTCCTGGCCCATGAACAGCAGCTGTTTACCGGGGTGCGACCACATGTACGCGAGGTACACGCGGGCGCCGGCCGCCTTGGTGAAGGAATCGCCCGGCATCCGCGTCCAGAGCGTGCCCTTGCCGTGGACCACCTCGTCGTGCGACAGCGGCAGCACGAAATTCTCGCTCCACGCGTACATCAGCGAGAAGGTGATCTCGTGGTGATGGAAGCTGCGGTGCACCTGATCCCGCGACAGGTAGTCGAGGCTGTCGTGCATCCAGCCCATGTTCCACTTGAAGCTGAAACCGAGGCCGCCGAGATCGGTCATCCGGGTGACACCCGGCCATGCGGTGGATTCCTCGGCGACGGTGATGACGCCGGGGAAGTGTTTGTGGACCGTCGCGTTGGTCTCCTGCAGGAACTGCACCGCTTCGAGGTTCTCGCGGCCACCGTGGATGTTGGGCCGCCACTGCCCGTCGGGACGTGAGTAGTCCAGATACAGCATCGAGGCAACGGCGTCGACGCGCAGTCCGTCGATGTGGAACTCGCCGAACCAGAACAATGCGTTGGCGACCAGGAAATTGCGTACCTCGTGGCGTCCGAAATCGAAGACGTAGGTGCCCCAGTCGAGTTGCTCGCCGCGCATCGGGTCGGCGTGCTCGTAGAGCGGGGTGCCGTCGAAGCGGGCGAGAGCCCACTCGTCCTTCGGGAAGTGCGCGGGCACCCAGTCGACGATCACCGCGATGCCACGCGAATGCAGATGGTCGACGAGGTACCGGAAGTCGTCGGGAGTGCCGAACCGGGCGGTCGGCGCGTAGTACGACGTCACCTGGTAGCCCCACGAACCGCCGAAGGGATGCTCGGCCACCGGGAGGAACTCGACGTGCGTGAAGCCCTTTTCCACGACGTAGTCGGCGAGCTGGTGGGCGAGTTCGCGGTAGCCCAGGCCCTGACGCCACGACGCCAGGTGCACCTCGTAGATGCTCATCGGTTCGCGCTCGGGCGCGGAGCGCTCCCGGCGCGCGATCCAGGCGTCGTCGGACCAGACGTGCTGCGATCGCGTGACGACCGACGCCGTCGACGGTGGGGGTGTGGTCCGGTAAGCCATCGGATCGGCCTTGTCACGGATCACGCCGTCGGCGCCGTGCACCCGGAACTTGTAGTGCGCGCCGTCGCCGACGTCGGGGATGAACACTTCCCAGACACCGCTGACCCCGACCTTGCGCATGGGAGCCACGCGGCCGGTCCATCGGTCGAAATCCCCGATGACGGCCACGCCGTGGGCGTTGGGCGCCCAGACCGAGAACGCCGTGCCGGAGACCTCGCCGTCGGCGGTCGTGTACGAGACGACGCGGGCCCCGAGGGCCTCCCACAGCGTCTCGTGCCGGCCCTCACTGAACAGGTGGATGTCGATGTCGCCAAGGCTCGGCAGGAATCGATAGCCGTCGGCGACGACGAACTCGGCGGTGCCCGCACCGTCGGGGTAGACGATCCGGTAGCGGTAGTCCATCAGGTCGGCGATCGGCACCGTGACGACCCACAGGTCGTCGGTCTGACGGGTCATGGGGTGGTCGACGCCGCCGATGACCGCCGACACCGACAGCGCGTCGGGTCGTAGTGTGCGCAGGATCGTGCTGCCCCCCGGGGCGTCGTGCGCCCCGAGGAACGCATGCGGGTCGGGATGGGTCAGCGCGTCGAGCCGGCGTAGGTCGTGATCGGACGCCTCGGGGGCGGGGAGGGAACCGGCGGCGAGGGGGCTTCCCGGCGCGGCGGTGCCGGGGGTCGTGGGGGACTCGGGATCTCGACGATCGGTCACGGGCACCTCACTGGATTCGGTAGGCGAGTCGCGCTGCGGTGGCGGGGTCGAGCGGCGGGAGGGCCAGGATGTGGGCGACCGCGCGCCACGGCTCCAGCCGGACGTAGTTGTCCTGTCCCCACCAGTACTCCTCCCCGGTGACCTCGTCGCGGACCGGGAAGTGGTCGTACCACTCGAATCCGAGTGTGGGCAGGTCGAGCCAGACGGTGGAGTCCTCGGCGGCGAACGGGTTGAGGTTGACCACCACCACGACGCGGTCGCCCGAGACCGGATCGATTTTCGAATAGGCGATCAGCGACGGGTTCTCGACGTGGTGGAAGTGGATGTTCCGCAGCTGCTGCAGCGCCGGATGCCGGCGGCGGATCTCGTTGAGCGAGGTGATCCACGGTTCCAGCGACTCACCGCGGCTCGTCGCCGCCTTGTAGTCGCGGGGACGCAGCTCGTACTTCTCGGAGTCCTGGTATTCCTCGCTGCCCTCGGCGACCGCGACGTGTTCGTAGAGTTCGTAGCCGCTGTAGACGCCCCAGGTCGGGGCCAGGGTCGCGGCCAGGGCGGCGCGCAGTGCGAACATGCCCGGGCCGCCGTGCTGCAGGCTGGCGTGCAGGATGTCGGGGGTGTTGACGAACAGGTTGGGACGCGCCTCATCGGCATGATCGGCCAGTTCGCGACCGAACTGCTCGAGTTCCCACTTGGCCGTCTTCCACGTGAAGTATGTGTAGGACTGGGTGAATCCGAGGCGGGCGAGACCGTACAGACGCGCCGGGCGGGTGAACGACTCGGACAGGAACAGCACGTCCGGGTTCCGCTTCTTGACCTCGCCGATCAACCACTCCCAGAAGTTCGGCGGCTTGGTGTGCGGGTTGTCGACGCGGAAGATGTTCACGCCCAGGCCGACCCAGTGCAGGACCACCTGCAGCACGGCCCGATAGATGCCGTTGCGGTCCTCGTCGAAGTTCAGCGGGTAGATGTCCTGGTACTTCTTCGGCGGGTTCTCCGCGTAGGCGATCGTGCCGTCGGGCTGGATGATGAACCAGTCGGGGTGTTCGGTCGCCCAGGGATGGTCGGGTGCGCACTGCAGTGCGAGGTCGAGGGCGACCTCCAGTCCCAGCTCACGCGCCCGCCCGACGAAGTACTCGAAGTCCTCCTCGGAGCCCAGCTGCGGGTGGATCGCGTCGTGGCCGCCGTCCTTCGACCCGATGGCCCACGGCGAGCCGACGTCGTCGGGACCGGCGACCAGGGTGTTGTTGCGGCCCTTGCGATTGACCTCGCCGATCGGGTGGATCGGCGGGAGGTAGACGACGTCGAAGCCCATCCCCGCGATCCGCGGGAGGTCCTCGGCGGCGGTGAGGAAGGTGCCGTGCACCGGGTTGCCCTCGCCGTCCCAACCGCCGGTGGAGCGGGGGAAGAACTCGTACCAGGACCCGAAGAGGGCGCGGGTGCGGTCCACCCACACGCGGTAGGTGCGACTCTTGGTGACCAGTTCCCGGACGGGATTGTCGTGGAGCAGTTCGACGACCTCCTCGGAGATCGCCAGACTCACCCGGTTCTCGACCCGGCGGCGTCGTGCGCGGAGCAGACGCGCGGCGTCGAGCAGGAGTTCGCGGTTCTCGTCGGCGATGTCCTCGGCGGCGCGGGTGAGGATTCGGGCGCCGGTCTCCAGGTCGTTGGCGAGGTCGGCGGCGCCCTGACCGGCGTCGAGCTTCTTGGTGACCGCCGAACGCCAGGTGGTGTACGGATCGCTCCAGGCCTCGATGCGGTACGACCAGAAGCCGACCGCGTCGGGGACGAACGCCGCGTTGAAGGTGTCCGGTTCGGGCGACGGGGTCATCCGGATGTCGAGGACGCCGCGACGCGGTGCCTCGACATGGAGCGTGACGCCGATCGCGTCGTGCCCTTCGCGCCACGCCGTGGTGCTGATCGGGAAGAACTCTCCCACAACGGCTTTCGCGGGCTGCTGCCCGGCCGAGACCAGGGGTGCGATGTCATCGATACCCATGCGCCCGATCACTCGAAGCCTCCTCTCGTCAGCTCCCGCGATTGGTCAGGGTGCGTTGTCGGTCTCGCCTGCGTTGGAATCACCGCTACCCAACCTAGTGCCCCGCGTGGGCGATTGTCTCGTCGTACACGGTCGCCGTGCCGGTCGTCTCGCGTCGGGCGTGCTCAGCCCACCGGACGCGGTGCGGCGGTGAGCCGGCTGAGGGCGGACCGGACGACGGCGGGATCGGTGGTCCGCCACATCGGAGGCAGCGAGGCGAGTAGGTAGCCCCCGTATCCGGCCGTCGCCAGCCGGGAGTCGAGCACCGCGACGACGCCGCGGTCGTCGACTGAACGCAGCAGTCGGCCGGCGCCCTGCGCGAGCAGCAGCGCGGCGTGATTCGCCGCCACGGACAAGAAGCCGTTGCCGCCGCGGGCGTCGACCGCGCGCTGCCGTGCGGTCAGCAGCGGATCGTCAGGGCGGGGGAACGGAATGCGGTCGATGAGCACGAGGCTCAGCGACGGCCCCGGCACGTCGACGCCCTGCCAGAGTGACAGTGTGCCGAAAAGGCAGGTCTCGGGATCCTCGGCGAAGCGTCTGACCAGGGTCGAGGTGGTGTCGTCGCCCTGACACAGCACCGGGTACTCGCAGCGTTCCCGGATCGCCTCGGCCGCCTCGCGGGCAGCGCGCATCGACGAGAACAACCCCAGCGTGCGCCCGCCGGCGGCATCCACGAGCTGGGCGATCTCGTCCATCGTCCGCGGAGCGATACCCGAGCGATCGGGCCGGGGCAGGTGCCGGGCCACGTAGAGGATCGCCGACTTCGGATAGTCGAACGGGGAGCCCGCGTCGAGACCGGTCCAGCGCGCCGAACCCGAATCGGAGGGAACCGCCTTACCACTGGCCGTGACGTTGCGGGCGGCCGTCGGGCCGGGGCCCGGTTCGTCGCCCGGCTCGTCGGCGGCGGGACGGTCGGTGCCCCGCCCGGAGGCGGGCAGACCCCAGGTCGCGGCAAGGGCGTCGAAGGAACCGCCGATGGTCAGGGTCGCGGAGGTCAGGACGACCGTCGAATTGGCGAACAGCGACGCGCGGAGCAGTCCGCCGACCGACAGCGGCGCGATGTGCAGCACCGGACGGGGTTCGGCGCCGCGTCGGGAGGTGTCGAGGCCGACCCACACCACGTCGCGGCGTTTGGACTCGTCGGGTTCGTCGAAGGCGCCGAGGACGCGGACGACCGTGTCGTGCATGTCGTCGAGCGAGGTGAGGGCCGCCGACCGGGCGGCGGCTGCGCCGTCGTCGCCGGCGCCGGGCGCGCGCACCGGGCCGATCGCGGTCCGGGTCTGCCACAACCGGTCACGCAGCATCACCAGAACGGACGTGGCGTCGGGCGGCAGCTGCGTCCACTGTGTCTTCGGCGCCGTCTCCAGGAGTTCCCCGAGTTGCTCACCGGCACCGAGGAGGGCGTCGGCGGTCTCCTCGTCGACGAGTTTGCCGACGCGCCGGGAGACGAGGGCGATCGAGGCCGCCGACAGTTCGTCGGTCGCCACCGAGGTCATCCGGTCGACGAGTTCGTGGGCCTCGTCGATGATCACGACGTCGTGCTCGGGCAGAACGTTGGCCGGGCTCGTCGCGTCGATCGCCAGCAGGGCGTGGTTGGTGACCACCACGTCGACCTTGCCGGACCGGCGGCGGGCCTGCTCGGCGAAGCAGTCCTCGCCGTAGGAACAGTTGGCGGCACCGAGGCATTCACGCGCGGACACACTGACCTGTCGCCAGGCGCGGTCGGCGACACCGGGCACGAGGTCGTCGCGGTCACCGGTCTCGGTGTCGCTGCTCCACTCGCGCAGCCGGGTGACCTCGCGTCCGGTGCGGGACAACTCGAACGGATCGAACAGCTCGGTGTCCGGCTCGTCGGCGGCGCCTGAATGGATCTTGTTGAGGCACAAGTAGTTTCCGCGACCTTTGAGGATCGCGAAGGTGGGTTTGCGGCCGACGGGCTTCGCGAGGGCGCCGGCGAGACGGGGGAGGTCGCGCTCGATCAGCTGCCGCTGCAGCGCGATCGTCGCCGTCGACACCACCACGGTCCGTCCGGTCTCGACCGCATGGCGGATGGCCGGCACGAGGTACGCCAGCGACTTTCCGGTGCCGGTCCCGGCCTGTACGGCGAGATGTTCGCCGGTGTCGATGGCGTGCGCGACGGCCGAGGCCATGGCTACCTGACCGTCACGGCGACGACCGCCGAGCGCGGAGACCGCGGTGTCGAGCAGTTCGGTCACCGGGGGAGTGTTCGACATGTGGTGTTCCGGGGTCCTCGTTCGAGATGGTGCGAGATGGGGTGTGTGAGTTTCAGACGGATCCGCGGGCTCTACGGTTCCCTCGGGACTAACCCGTGCCGCACGAGCCGTCGTAGAGCAGGTCGCCCACCAGCTCGACCCCCGCCTCGCGCATGCTCTTCAGCGCGTCGGAGGTGGTCGCCGCCCCGACGCCCGCGGTGAAGTTGAGCAGCACCCGCGTCGTGAAGCCGGCGGCCACCGCATCGAGTGCCGTCGCGCGGACACAGTGATCGGTGGTCAGTCCCGCGATGTCGATGCTGGAGATCTTGTGGTCGCGCAGCCACTGTTCGAGGCTCGTGCCGTCGTCCGTGACACCCTCGAAGCCGGAGTACGCAGCGGCGTACTCACCTTTCGAGAAGGTCTCTTGCGCTGCGGTGGAATCGAATTCGGGGTGGAAGGCAACGCCGTCGGTGCCGACCACGCAATGCGGCGGCCAGGTGTCGACGTAGTCGGGTTCGTCGGAGAAGTGATCACCGGGATCGATGTGGTGATCGCGTGTCGCGACGACCGTCCGGTACTCGTCGAGGATCTTGGTGATCGCCCGGGCCACCGCCGCACCACCGTTGACCGCGAGGGAACCGCCCTCACAGAAGTCGTTCTGGACGTCGACGACGACCAACGCGTCGGCCGGTTTGGTGCCGTCGCTGCGTTCGCTGTTCATCTGCTACCCCCTGGCGGATCGAATCGTGTTGCTCGTCAGCCGAGCTGGTATCGGGTCGGCACCGCCGGGTCCCCGTGCGAGAGGCCGAGGCCCTCCCACGGGAGGCTCACCAGCCCTGCGGCGAGATGGGCGCGCGCGTCGGTCAGCGACGGCAGCGATGCCACCGGCTCCCCGCCGCGAACCAGCGGAATCTGCAGGTCCCGCAGGTGGAGACCGCCCTCGGCGTCGGGGCGTGGTCCCTCGGCACGGTAGACGATCTCTTCCACGATCGTCCCACTGGCACGTGCGGCCCGCACCGCCGCCTTCGCCCCGCCACGCGACTCCTTGTGGCTCGACCGCTTCGCGACGGCAAGCCCGTCGACCTCGACGAGCTTGTACACCATGCCCGCGGTCGGTGCGCCGCTGCCGGTGACCAGCGAGGTCCCGACGCCGTAGGTGTCGACCGGTTCGGCGCGCAGCGAGGCTATCGCGTACTCGTCGAGGTCGCCGGACACCACTATCTGGGTGTCGGTGGCGCCGAGGTCGTCGAGTTGCGTGCGTACCTGCCGGGCGAGCACGCCGAGATCTCCGGAGTCGATGCGAACCGCACCGAGGCCGGGGCCGGCGACCTCGATCGCGTTGCGCACGCCCTGGGTGATGTCGTAGGTGTCGACCAGCAAGGTGGTGCCGACGCCGAGCGCATCGATCTGTGCGGTGAACGCGGCCTTCTCGTCGGGACCGTCCGGTCCGGAGAAGCCGAGGGTGAACGCGTGCGCGGCGGTTCCCGCGCTGGGGACGCCGAAACGACGGTTCGCCTCGAGATTCGACGTCGCGGCGACGCCGGCCAGGTACGCGGCACGGGCGCTCGCGACCGCGGCGCGCTCATGGGTGCGTCGGGAACCCATCTCGATGATCGGCCGGGACCCGGCGGCGCTGACCATCCGGGCGGCGGCCGAGGCGATCGCGCTGTCGTGGTTGAGGATCGACAGGATCAGCGTCTCGAGCAGTACGGCCTCGGCGAAGGGCGCACGGACGGTGAGGATCGGAGAGCCGGGGAAGTAGAGCTCGCCCTCGCGGTAGCCGTCGATGTCCCCGGAGAACCGGTAGTCGCGCAGCCACGCGACGGTCTCGGCGTCGAGGAACTTCTCCACGACGGCGATCTCCTCGTCGCCGAAACGGAACTCGGCGAGCTCGGCGAGGACGCGTCCGGTGCCTGCGACGACGCCGTACCGGCGGCCGTCGGGGAGTCGTCGGGCGAACACCTCGAACACGCACGACCGGTGTGCGACCGGGTGGCGGAGAGCCGCTGCGACCATGGTCAGTTCGTACTGATCGGTCAGCAGCGCGGTGTTGTCGATGCTCACTGTCGCGTTACCCTTGTCTCCATGGCGCCTGACGAAACTCGTGCGCACGAGGCTACCCCCGGCGGTACCGCGGTTGCCGAACCCGCGGTGGCGGACGGCGCGGCGGATCTCGACAAACCCTGGATGACCGTCGTGTGGGACGATCCCGTCAATCTGATGCGGTATGTGACCTTCGTCTTCCAGAAGATCTTCGGCTACTCGGAGTCACGTGCCAATCAGCTGATGATGCAGGTGCACACCGAGGGCAAGGCCGTGGTCTCCAGCGGCGACCGTGACAAGGTCGAGGGTGACGTGCGCAAACTGCACGCGGCCGGCCTGTGGGCCACCATGCAGCGCGATTCATGACCGGGTTCGCATTTCTGCCGCCCGAGCGCGGACCGGGATCGACGATGCCGACGGGATCGACGGTGCCGACGGGGTCGACGGTGTCGACGGTGGGGAGACACTGAAGCGTGCGCACCTGGAAACGCAAGGGCCGCGGCGAGTCGATCCGGATCACCTCCCAGCTCGACGCGCACGAGGCCGAGCTGCTCGCGTCGCTGGTCTCCTCGATGTGCGAGCTGCTGACCGAACGCGCCGACACCGCACCGCGCGATGCGCTGTCGGATGTCACCGGTATCCGGGTCGGCCATGCCGACACACCCGACGACGCCACGCTCGGGCGTCTCCTGCCGGACTTCCATCGCCCCGATCAGGACCGGGAACTCTCCGCCGAGGTGGTGAACGGTCGCCTCAACTCGGCGCTGCGCAGCGTCAACGAGCCGAAGATCATCGACGCCAAACTCGCTGCGGCGCAGGTCCTTCTCGACACCCTGCCCGACGGCGGCGGCGACCTCGCACTCACCGTCGAGCAGGCGACCGCCTGGTTGACCGCCCTCAACGACGTCCGCCTCGCCCTCGGGGCGATGCTCGGGATCTCCGAGGACACCCCCGACCGGTTGCCGGCCGATCATCCGCACGCCGCGCATCTCGACGTCTATCACTGGCTGACGGTGATGCAGGATCTGCTCGTCGAAGCGGTGATGTGACCTACGATCCACGGTGACACCGCTCCATTCGGGAGCTTTGTCCGAGTTCTTCGTGGTGCGGGTCGGGACAGATGAGAGCAGAGGTGTACGTGACCACCATCGGACGACCCACCCGCCCGGGCGATCGCATCACCGACGTCGCCGGGATCACCGTCGGGCACCGTCATCGTGTCGACGCCGATGCGCAGGTCTCCGGCACCGCCGACGCACCCGACGGCCACGGCTGGGCGACCGGGACGACGGTCGTGCGGATCTCGGGACCCGCTGCGATCGCCGCCGTCGACGTGCGGGGCGGTGGTCCGGGCACCCGCGAGACCGACCTCCTCGATCCGTCGAACACCGTGCAGACCGCGCACGCCATCGTGCTCAGCGGCGGCAGCGCCTACGGTCTCGCAACCGCCGACGGCGCGATGCGCGCCCTCGAGGCCGAGGGGGTCGGCCTGCCGATGGACACCCGAGGACATGTGGTGCCCATCGTGCCCGCGGCGGTCATCTTCGATCTCCCGGTCGGCGCGTGGGATCACCGGCCCGACGCCGACTTCGGCGCCGAGGCGGTCCGCGCCGCCGGTACCGATTTCGCGGTCGGCAGTGTGGGGGCCGGCGCCGGTGCTCGTGCCGGCGCGCTGAAAGGTGGTGTGGGCAGCGCATCGGTGACGATCCCGACGGGTCCGGCCGCAGGTGTCACCGTCGGCGCGCTGATGGTCGCCAACCCGGTCGGTGCCGTCATCGACCCGCAGAGCGGCCTGCCGTGGGATCTCGGTGAGGACGACCTCGAACGCCTGGGCCTGAGGCGTCCGGAGGCCGGTGACATCGCACGGCTGGCCGAACTCGCGGAGAAACACACCGTGCTCAACACGACGATCGGAGTCGTCGCCACCGATGCCGCACTCGATGCCGCGATGACCCGGCGGATCGCCATGGCCGGCCACGACGGTCTCGGCCGCGCCATCCGCCCGGCCCACTCACCGCTCGACGGCGACACCATCTTCGCCGTCTCCACCGGTGCGGTGCGGCCGGAGTCGATCGACCCGGCGTTCGCCTCACCGCCCGGCATGCATCCGGACGCGGCGGTCATCGCGGAGATCTGCCGATGCGCGGCCGACGTCGTTCAGCGAGCCATCGTCGACGCCGTACTCGCCGCCGAGTCGGTGGCGTCCATCCCCACCTACGCGCAGGCTGCGCCGTCGGCGTTCGTCTGAACGGCCCGCCCCGGACTCACCGACGGTGACACCGGTCATAGGTGAATGCGGAATAGGCGTTCGCGCGGCGGCGTTCCCTCTCGGGACAAGTGCGACGACCTGTCGCCGACCCTCCGTGCCCTGCCCACCGGGGCCCGCGTCTGCGAAGGAGAACGGGACACCGATGCTCAAGATCGATCAGGAACTCGTCGACGCGATGGTCGCGCATGCGCGCGCCGATCATCCGGACGAGGCGTGCGGGGTGATCGCGGGGCCGGAGGGTTCCGAGGCCCCGCAGCGATTCATCCCGATGATCAACGCGGAACGGTCGCCCACGTTCTACCGGTTCGATTCCGCCGAGCAGCTGTCCGTGTGGCGCGAGATGGACCGTCGCGACGAGGAACCGGTGGTGATCTACCACTCGCACACCGCGACCGAGGCCTACCCGAGCCGCACCGACATCTCCTACGCCGGCGAGCCCGGCGCGCACTATGTGCTGGTGTCCACCCGGGACCCGGAGACCGTCGAGATCCGTAGCTATCGCATCGTCGACGGCACGGTCACCGAAGAAGAGATCGAGATCAGGAGCTGAATATGCCCGTCACCGTGTCCATCCCGACGATCCTGCGGACCCACACCAACGGCGCCAAGCGCGTCGAGGGTTCCGGGACGACGCTCGCCGCGCTGATCGACGATCTGGAGTCGGGCAACCCCGGGCTGAAGGAGCGCCTCGTCGCAGATGGCAAGCTCCACCGGTTCGTGAACATCTACGTCAACGACGAGGACGTCCGGTTCTCCGGTGGCCTCGACACCTCCATCGACGACGGTGACGAGGTGACCATCCTGCCCGCGGTCGCCGGCGGCTGCTGAGCGTGACACGCTACGACTCACTCATCGACTCGGTCGGCAACACCCCGCTGATCGGTCTCCCGCGGCTGTCCCCGCGCTGGGACGACTCGGCCGACGGGCCCCACGTGCGACTCTGGGCCAAACTCGAGGACCGCAACCCGACCGGCTCCATCAAGGACCGCCCGGCGCTGCGCATGATCGAGCAGGCCGAACGCGACGGGCTGCTGCACGAGGGTTCGACGATCCTCGAACCCACCAGTGGCAACACCGGGATCTCGCTGGCGATGGCCGCGAAACTCAAGGGCTATCAACTGATCTGCGTGATGCCCGAGAACACCTCCGAGGAGCGTCGGTCGCTCTTGCGCATGTTCGGCGCGAAGGTGATCTCCTCGCCGGCCCCGGGCGGATCGAACACCGCGGTGGCCGTGGCGAAGAAGCTGGCATCGGAGAACCCCGACTGGGTGATGCTGTACCAGTACGGCAACGTCGCGAACATCGCCGCCCACTACGAGGGGACCGGCCCGGAGCTCTTCGCCGACCTGCCGGAGATCACCCACTTCGTCGCCGGTCTGGGCACCACCGGGACGCTGATGGGCGTCGGACGCTTTCTGCGTGAACGCAATCCGGAGATCGAGATCGTCGCGGCCGAACCCCGCTACGGCGACGAGGTGTACGGCCTGCGCAACATCGACGAGGGATTCATCCCGGAGCTCTACGACGAATCAGTGCTGACGCGCCGGTTCTCGGTCACCGGAGTCGACGCGGTCGCCCGGGTGCGTGAACTGATCGACCTCGAGGGAATCTTCGCGGGCATCTCCACCGGCGCGATCCTGCAGGCCGCGCGCGGTATCGGCCGCCGGGCCATGAAGGAGGGGTCGCGCGCCGACATCGGCTTCGTGGTGCCCGACGCGGGGTGGAAGTATCTGTCGACCGGGGTCTACGAAGGTAGCCTGGACGACGCGGAGCAGGCACTCGAAGGTCAGCTCTGGGCGTGACCGGCCCCCGGGACGCCATCCACAAGAGTCGAGACCCGAAGAGATAATGGCCATGACGTCGTACACCTCGCCGGTTGGGCAGGAGCCGCAGCGGCGCTCCCGCCCGCTCTGGTTGCGTTCGTTGATCACCACCGTGTGCATCATCGCGGCGCTGTTCGTCATCGAGCTGATCGACGCGGCCACCCGGTACGACCTCGACTCCAACGGAATCGAGCCCCGCCAGGTCGACGGGCTCGACGGCATCCTCTGGGCGCCGATGCTGCACGCCGACTGGGAGCACCTGTTCGCCAACCTCATGCCCGGGGCGGTGCTCTGTTTCCTGGTGCTGATGACCCAGCGGTTCCTCGTCGTCACCGGCATCATCTGGGTGATCTCCGGTCTGGGAGTGTGGCTCTTCGCCGCGCCCTACTCGATCACCGTGGGCGCGTCGGGCATCATCTTCGGCTGGCTCACCTTCCTCATCGTGCGCGGACTGTTCAACCGGGACCTGTGGCAGATCCTCGGCGGCGTGGTGCTTTTCCTGATCTACGGCTCGATCCTCTGGGGCGTGCTGCCGACGAATCCGCTCGTCTCGTGGCAGGCGCATCTGTTCGGCGCGATCGCCGGCGTGCTCGCCGCCTGGTTCCTCGCCGCGCGTGACCGCAAGAAGCGGCAACGCACCGTGACCCCGGGGGTGGCGTCATAGCCGCACAACCCACGGCGCCCGTCTGGGCCGCCGATCCCGAGGCACCCATCGGGATCTTCGACTCCGGCGTGGGCGGTCTGACCGTCGCCCGCGCCATCATGGACCTGCTGCCCGACGAGGACATCGTCTACATCGGCGACACTGCGAACGGCCCGTACGGGCCGCTGACGATCCCCGAGATCCGCAAGCACGCCCTCGCGATCGGCGACGATCTGGCCGAGCGGGGTGTCAAGGCGATCGTCATCGCCTGCAACACCGCATCGGCCGCATGCCTACGCGACGCGCGTGAGCGATACGCGCCGATCCCGGTGATCGAGGTCGTGCTCCCCGCGGTGCGTCGTGCGGTGGTCGCCACCAAGAACGGCCGGATCGGTGTGCTCGGCACCGAGGCGACGATCGCCTCACGCGCATACGAGGATTCGTTCGCCGCCGCCCGTGACGCGGTGATCACCGCCGTACCCTGCCCGCGCTTCGTCGACTTCGTCGAACGCGGGATCACCAGCGGGCGGCAGATCCTGGGTCTGGCGCAGGGCTACCTCGAACCCCTCCAGCAGGCCGGCGTCGACACGGTCGTGCTGGGCTGCACCCACTATCCGCTGCTGACCGGGGTCCTGCAGCTCGCGATGGGCGACGAGGTGACGCTGGTGTCCAGCGCCGAGGAGACGGCCAAGGACCTCTTCCGCGTCCTCACCGAGAACGACCTGCTGCATCCGCACACCGGCCGGGAGGCGTCGCGCGTCTTCCAGGCGACCGGCGACCCGGAGATGTTCGCGAAATTGTCGCGACGGTTCCTCGGGCCCGTCGTCGGTGCCGTGCAGCACCTTTAGCCGACTCGGGCAATCTTCGCGGCTCACTTGTGACCCGGTAACCCGACAGCAGAAGGCGCGGGCATGGCACAGTAGGGCGTATGCGTCTCACGGTCCTCGGATGTTCGGGCAGTGTGGGCGGTCCGGGGGCGGCGTGCTCGGGCTACCTGCTCTCCGTCCCCGGCGAGCAGCCGGTGCTGCTGGACTGCGGACCGGGGGTGTTCGGCGAGCTGCAGCGGGTCACCGATCCGAACAGCGTTGCGGTGGTGCTCAGCCACCTGCACGCCGACCATTGTCTGGACCTGCCGGCCATGCTCGTCTGGCGACGCTATGCACCGTCGCCGGCGAAGGAACGTGCGCCTCTCTACGGCCCGCCGGGCACCGCGCTGCGGATCGGTTACGGCTCGTCGGAGTATCCCGGCCAGGTCGACGACATCACCGACACCTTCGACGTCCAGGAGTGGCGCGACGGTCTCGAGGTGACCCTCGGCGGCATGCGTATCAAGGCGATGAACGTCAACCACCCCCCGTCCACTTTCGGGCTGCGCATCACCGGGCCGGAGGGCCAGGTCATCGCCTACAGCGGTGACACCGCTCCCTGCGACGAACTCATCGACCTCGCCGCCGACGCCGACCTGTTCCTGTGCGAGGCGTCGTGGACGCACTCGCCATCGGAACGTCCACCGGATCTCCATCTGTCGGGGATCGAGGCGGGGGAGGCCGCGACGAAGGCGAATGTGCGGTCGCTGGCGATCACTCACGTGGCGCCGTGGACGGATTCGGCGGAGATCCTCGCCGAGGCGCGCCGTACGTTCTCCGGGCCGGTCGATCTGGTCCGGCAGGGACAGGTCATCGACCTGCTCTAGGGCGCCCAGCGTCAGTGGGTCACAGTCGAGTGGGTCATGAGGCGTCCGACCGTGGTCGTTACAGTTGGACCCGTGACCACACGAGCTGACGGCCGAGCCGACGACGAACTGCGTCCCATCTCCTTCACCCGCGGCTTCACCAGCCATCCCGCGGGATCGGTGCTGGTGGAGTTCGGGCAGACCCGCGTGATGTGCACCGCGAGCGTGACCGAGGGCGTGCCGCCGTGGCGCCGCGGATCGGGCCTCGGCTGGCTGACCGCCGAGTACTCGATGCTCCCGGCGGCCACGCACGAGCGGAACAAGCGCGAATCGGTCAAGGGCTCGATCGGCGGCCGCACCCACGAGATCAGCCGACTCGTCGGGCGGTCCCTGCGGGCCTGCATCGATCTCGCCGCCCTGGGGGAGAACACCATCGCCCTCGACTGCGACGTCCTGCAGGCCGACGGCGGCACCCGCACCGCCGCGATCACCGGTGCCTACGTGGCCCTCGCCGACGCCGTCACCTATCTCCGTGCAGCCGGCAAACTGTCTGACCCCCAACCGCTTTCGTGTGCCATCGCCGCGGTGAGTGTGGGTGTCGTCGACGGCCGTGTCCGTCTGGACCTGCCCTACGAAGAGGACTCCCGGGCCGAGGTCGACATGAACGTCGTCGCCACCGACGCCGGTACCCTCGTCGAGGTACAGGGCACCGGAGAGGGAGCGACCTTCGCACGGTCGACGCTCGATGCGCTCCTCGACGTCGCCGCGGTCGGGACACAGAAGCTCTTCGAGGCGCAGCGTGCGGTGCTCGCCGAGCCGTACCCGGGTCAGCTTCCGGGCAACGCCTGATGTCGAAGGTCCTGCTCGCGAGCCGGAACCGCAAGAAGCTCGCCGAGCTGCAGCGCGTCGTCGACGCCGCGGGGATCACCGGATTGCAGATCCTCGGTCTCGACGATGTGCCCGAGTACCCCGAGGAACCCGAGGACGGTGCGACCTTCGAGGAGAACGCGCTGATCAAAGCGCGCTCGGGTGTGCGTGCCACCGGATTGCCCTGTCTCGCGGACGATTCCGGGATCTCGGTGGACGCGCTGAACGGTATGCCCGGAGTGCTGTCGGCGCGCTGGTCGGGCAGGCACGGCGACGACCATGCCAACAATGCCCTGCTACTGGCCCAGCTGTCGGACACCCCGGACGACCGACGCGGTGCGGCGTTCGTGTCGGCATGCGCGCTGGTGCTGCCGGACGGGACCGAGACGGTCGTGCGCGGGGAGTGGCGCGGGCGGGTGCTGCGGGCCGAGCGCGGACCGAACGGTTTCGGCTACGACCCGCTGTTCGCGCCCGATGACGAGCCGGCCGCGGGCCGGTCGTCGGCCGAACTCACCCCGGAGGAGAAGGACTCGCTGAGTCACCGTGGCAAGGCGCTGGCACAGCTGGTCCCGGCCCTGCGGGCGCTCGCGAACTCCTGAGCTGGGCCGGTACCCTCGCCGCCACCGCTCCCTGAGGCGCTCGCCGCCACTGCTCCCTGAGGCGCTCGCCGCCACTGCTCCCTGAGGCGCTCGCCGCCACCGCTCCCTGAGGCGCTCGCCGCCACCGCTCCCTGAGGCGCTCGCCGCCCCCGCCCCCTGAGGCGCTCGCCGCCCCCGCTCCCTGAGGCGCGAGGAGCGTAGCGACGAGCCTCGAAGGGTCAGAGATCGAACTGCGCCTTCACTTCCCGGGTGCGCTTGTGCTCGAACCAGAACGACAGGAACGGGATGGTGCCGGCGATCGCGGTGATGATCGTCTTGCCCGCGGGCCAACGCACCTTGATCGCCAGGTCGATCGCCATGATCAGGTAGACGAAGTAGACCCACCCGTGGACGATCGGCACGAAGTCGAGCGCCTTGTTGTCGAAGCCGTACGCCAGGATCAGTTCGGCGACGAGCAGAAGCAGCCAGACGCCGGTGATCCAGGCCAGGACGCGGTACCTCAACAGGGCCCCACGGACCTTCTCCACCGGGGCGGTGCGGGCAGAAGCGGTGGATGCGGTCTCGGTCACTGCGGGCCTTTCGATGACGGGGCGTCGGTGGTGTCGGCCGATCTGAGCTCGGCCAGGTAGCGGTTGTATTCGATGAGCGCTGCGTCCTTGACCGGATCGTGGTCGGTCGCGAGAGACGATGCGCTCGGCGTGGTCGGGCGCTCGGGGAGGATGCCCTCGGGGATCTCGGCCACGGCACGCGCGTTCGCCGCGGCCTTACGTGCTTCCTCCGGGTCCCTTTCGAGGACGACGAATCGTCGGTAGGCGTAGATCACGGCGATCGCGAAGGCGGGCCACTGCAATGCGTAACCGAGGTTCTGGCCGCTGCCGGATGACGACTCGAAGCGCGACCACTGCCACCAGGCGAGGATCAGACACGCCGCCGCGGCGACCACGGTCAGCACCACGAGAGCCGGCCGGTGCGTGCGACGGGGGGACGAGGACATACCTTTCAAGGTACCTGGCCTGCGATGATCAGAACGCGGCCGGTAGGGTGGTCGCGGTTACAGTGCAGAGCCCGGTTCAACGCCGGGAACGCACCGAGCGCGAGTGGCGGAATTGGCAGACGCGCTGGATTTAGGTTCCAGTGTCTACGGACGTGGGGGTTCAAGTCCCCCCTCGCGCACCGGATTTCGTAGAAGGTGTGCGCCGATGGCGCGCATTGCTGCTACGAGACGTTCAGGAGTTCGACGGCGTCGTCGTCGGCGAAGACGATGTCGTGGTCGTCGGTCGAGATCGCCCAGCGCCGCAGCCGGGCGGTGTGATCCTCGTCAATGCGCGCCTCGACGGTCTGGTCGCCGGGAGCGAGGTCGGCGAAGTCGTCGACGATCTCACCCTCGCGCGTCGTGCCGTCCTCCAGCGTCACGCGCACCCGCGACGACACGTGCACCCCCTCCAGATCCGCGGCGTCGGCGAGGTCGTCCGCGCCGGACTCCTCGGACTGCTCGGTGGTCGCTTCGTCAACCGGAGCGTCGACCGGGGTGTCCTCGGCCATGGCCTCCTCGGCCGTGGCCTCCTCGACCGGGGCCTCCTCGACCGGGGCCTCCTCGACCGGGGCCGCGTCGTCGGTGCTGCTGTCTTCGGCGAGGAGCACCTCCGGGGCGATCTCCACCGTTGCGTCCTCGTCATCGGCCGGCAGATCGGCGTCGACGACATCCTTCTCCGTGTCCACCGCGTCGCTCCCGCGATCGCCGCTGCTCTCCGGTGCGCTCATCGCGTTGCCGTCCTTCCGGTCAGGGAATGTGCTCTCCGGGTGGCCGAACGCACCGATGTGGCACGTTTGACCAGGCCGTAGGGGTGATCATACTGAATACAGGCGTTGTCATCCCGAATGGGACCGAATCGTTGCCGCTCCGGAATTGTTGCCTCTGCCGGATCGGTGCCGGGCCCGGCTCTTCTCGGAGCAGACCCCCAAGCCGTGACAGGTCGACGTCGGCTCGACCTGCAGACCTCGATCGAAGTCTGCACGTCGAGCCGAGATCCACCGGTCCCGGACGGTGGATCCAGGCGTGGGGTCCGGCTGCTGACGACGAGGGTCTCCACGATCGTCGATTGTCGGACGATGAGTAGCCTCGACGAGGTGACAGCGCGACATCCCTCCCCTCATCCGCTCGTCGACGACACGGTCGTCCACCCGCTCACCGACGACACAGTCGTCGACGCCCTGAGTGCCGACCTCCGCGCTGCGGGTTACACGACCGACGGCGTGACCGAACTCCTCGGGGAGGACGTCCACGCCGCACTGCTGCGCGGGGTGTGGTGGCCGGCGGTGGCCGCGACCGCGGCGGAACAGCGCGACGGCGGTGCCGGTGAGTCGCGCCTCGCGACCGTGATCCGGCTCTTCCTGCTCGGCTCGGACGAACCGGAAGACGCCGCCGCCCAAGCGTTCCCGTCCGCCGGCGTCGACGCACTCGTCGCCCAGGGCGTCCTCACCCGGCTCGACGGCGGAGCGATACGCGCGAGCCTCGACATCCGCCCGCACGCCGACGAGACCCACGACTTCCTCGTCGTAGCGGATCAGGACGCCGCCATGCGGCCCGGTCCCGTGGCCCGCGACCACGTGCTCGGCATCGGTGGGGCCTCGGTGTCCCTGGCGCGCGCGATCATTCGCGAGCCGGCGCGACGGGCCCTCGACATCGGCACCGGGTGCGGCATCCAGGCGCTGCACCTGAACTCGCACTGCGAGGAGATCGTCGCCACCGACACCAACGAACGGGCGCTGGCACTGGCGCGGGCGACCGCCCGCCTCAACGGGATGTCGTGGGATCTGCGCGCCGGCAGCATGTTCCAACCCGTGGCCGGGGAGCGCTTCGACCTCATCGTCTCCAACCCGCCGTTCGTCGTCGGGACCGGCAGTCAGGACTACATCTACCGGGACTCCGGCGTCGTCGGAGATGCCCTGTGCGAGCAGCTCATCCGCGAGCTGCCGGCGCACCTCAACCCGGGCGGCACCGCCCAGATCCTGGCCAACTGGATCATCCGCGACGGTGCGGACTGGCGTGACCGGGTCCGTGGATGGCTCGACGGAACCGGCCTCGATGCCTGGGTCGTCCAGCGGGAGGCTGCCGATCCGATCAGCTACGTGTCCCTGTGGCTCTCCGACGCCGGGGAGGACGAACAGGCCGCGGCCCGCCGCGGGGAGCAGTGGCTCGAATGGTTCGACGACAACGACATCGTGGCCATCGGCATGGGTTCCATCACCGTCCGCGCGCCGGAGGCGGGGGAGGACCGGGAACCCGACGTCGTGATCGAGGAGATCACCGGTGCCGGTGAAGAGGTCACCGGCCCGGAGGCACAGGCGTTCCTGGCCCGCAGGCGATACCTGCGCGAGACCTCCGACGCGGAACTTCTGGACAAGCGACTCTCGGTCGCGCCGGTGATGCTCGAGGAACACTCGCTGCCCGGCGAGGACGGATGGCAACAGGTCGGGGCCGCCGTCCGCCGCCCCGGCGGTCCCGCCGCGGTTCTCGGCGTCGACGAGGTGTCACGCGCACTGCTCGCCGGATGTCGCGGGCAGGTTCCGCTCCAGGCCCTGATCGAGCTGCTCGCCGGCTTCCACGGTGTCGACGCCGATGCGTTGGCCACCGCGGCACTGCCGGTGGTCCGCGAGGCGATCGGACGCGGGATTCTCTACGAGGCCGACGGAGAACTGCCGGGGTCGGTCACATCCGTGCGTAACGCGTGAGCCAGTAGCAGTACACGCCGTAGGCGGCGATCCCGATCGCAGCGAGGATCATCAGCACCTGTCCGGCGGGCAGCCCGGCCAGTGATTTGACCGTCCCGTCGATCCCGCTCGCCTTCGACGGGTCGGCGGTCGCCACCGCGACGATCACCAGGATGCCGGTACCGATCAGCACGAGCCCCTTGCCGCAGTATCCGACCACCCCGGCGATGGTCGCGGCCCGGTCGCCGGACGCCCCGGCCCGGGATGTCGTGACGTCATCGGAGGTCGAGCGACCGATGGGGGGTTTGAGGTCATCGAGGAACGAGCGGCTCGCGCCCTTGTACACGTGGTAGACGCCGACGCCGATGATGATCAGGCCGGCCACCACCACCACGAACTTCCCACCGCCGGATTCCATCAGGCGTGCGGTGAGTCCGGCGTTCTGCTTTCCGCTCGACTGGCCGTTACCCAGAGCGAATCGCACGGCCGTCCAGGCGAATCCGACGTAGACGACGGCCAGCGACAGTGCTTTCCCGCGGTCCAGCCAGTCCTGGGCACCGTCGTTCTCCTTGCCGGGCTCCGTCGGGTGCGGCCCGAGGATCGCCTCCGCGATGCGCCACAGGGCGAGGCCGGCGAAAGCCGCGGCGGCCACCCACAGCGCGAGCCGGCCCCCGGGGTTGCCGGCGAAGATCCCCAGCGCCCCGGACTGGTCGGCCGTCCCGGTGTCACCGAATGCGAGTCGCACGATGATGTAGGCGATGAGCAGGTGGAGGAGCCCGCTGAGGGCGTGGCCGGCACGCGCCACATGCTCGAACCACGGGCTCTCGGTGGCGCGATCGACCGCGCCGATGACCGGGTTGCCTGACATCGCCGCCGCCTTTCGCCGGGGGGTGAACGAGAGGCCGGCGCCTCGAACGATACGCGCGCTCAGCCGGCGCTCGGGAAGGTTGCGTCGAGAGCCTGGGCGAGGTCGGCGATCAGATCGTCGGCGTCTTCCAGACCGACGGAGAATCTCAGGTGCCCCCATTGCCGAAACGGCTCGGGATAGACGGCGACGCGAGGGCCTTCGGGTCCGACGTGGACGATGAGCGACTCGTCGTGGCCGAGCGACACCGCCGACGTGATCACCTTCAGGGCTCCGACGAAACGGTTCTGGGTCGCCGAGTCCCCGCGGACGGCGAAGGCCATCATCGCGCCGAACCCGCGTCCGCCGAACTGGCGTGCCGCCAGCTCGTGTTCGGGATGGGAGGTGAGACCGGGATAGCGCACGAAGGCGATGCGCGGATCGGCGTCGAGGAAGGCGGCGACGCGTTCGGCGTTGCGCTGATGTTGGGCCAGTCGCAGCGGCAGGGTGATGGCACCACGGGCGATCAGCCACGCGTTGAACGGAGAGATCACGCCGCCGACGTCGACCATCGCCTGTTCTCTGATCCGACCGATCAGTTCGGACCGACCGAGCACCGCGCCACCCATCGCGTCACCGTGACCGTTGATGTACTTGGTCAGCGAATGCACGACGAGGTCGGCGCCGTCGGCGAGCGGCCGGTACAGGGGAGGCGGGGTGAAGGTCGAGTCGACGAGCAGCAGGGCGTCGGCGGAGTGCGCGATGTCGGCGAGCGCCGCGATGTCCCCGACCTTCGTCGTCGGATTCGCGATCGTCTCGACCGCCACCAGCCGCGTGGTGGGACGCAGTGCCGCCCGGACGTTGTCGGGATCGGTGATGTCGACGAAGGTCGCCTCGATCCCGTACTTGTCCGGCAACAGCTCCGCCCACAGCTTCCACGTCGCCTCGTAGGTCGTGTCCGAGACGACGACGTGGTCGCCGGTCGAGAGGAAGGTGAAGAACACCGCGTGCAGCGCCGCGACGCCGGACGCCAGGACCACCGCGTCGTCGGCCTCCTCGAGTGCGGCGAGCTTCTCCTGAAGCGCGACCTGGTTCGCGCCGGTGTTGCGCGTGTAGAACAGCTGCTCGGTACCCGACCAGCTCATCTGTTCCGGTTCGGGCGGCAGGTGATACGAGTTCGCCATCGTGATGGGCGTGCGGACCGACGGACCCGACGAGTCGTTCCCGGAATGCACGCTGCGTGTCATGTCACCGGGGATGGTCTCGCTGGTCATGCATGTGCTCCTGTCGGTTGCGGCTGATCGTCGGCCGGCACTCCGGGTTCGAGATAGGTCTCGACACCAGGGGCGTCGTCGGTGACGGGACCCGGCTCGGCTGCGTCACGGTGTGGCAGGACGCCACGCACGACTCGTCCGGGGACCTTGTGAAGTTTGTCGATGTGGGTGAAGTACCGGAACTCGGCCCACGCCCAGCAGATGCCGAAGACCAGTAGCGCGACGGCCTGCATCGTGATCGTGTCCCACGGGCGGTGAGCGATGTGAATGGGTACGACGACCAGCGCGATCGCCTGGATGACGTACGAGTCGAGGCTCCGGGTCCCGGTCATCACCAGCGGACGCAGCCAGTCGTGATGCCACCACCGGAGCAGCAGCCGGAACACTCCGTAGATGGCCGGGATCGCCAGGTAGGCGCCGATGGCACGCGCGGGCCGGAAGTCCAGCTTGTCGGCGATGGTGGGCTCGAGGTGCGCCCATGGCCCGACGTCGACTCCGTAGTGGAAGAACAGCGCGACCGTCACCGCGACCGCGACGATGACGACGAGCCAGCGGTCGATGAACTCCGGGACACGCCAGCGGGACCAGTTCCAGCCGATGACCACCGACGGGATGAACATGATCTGCCATCCCGCCACGTTCTGGATGTGGGGGGCCGCCTGGTAGGCGCTGACGTAGAACCAGTCCGGGGACCAGACGAGCGAGAGTACGTACAACGCCAGGGAAGCGGCGACGGTCCACGCCCACCAGCCACGCTGGAGGAGAGGGAACAGGGCGAACGCCGAGACCATCAGCACCATGTAGAGGAGCAGGATGTTCCCGCCGCTCGGCAGGTACTGCATCGTCACCGAGAGCCAGATGCCGTCGATCCAGCCGTCGACCGGGAGCAGGAGCGTCAGCCAGCGGTGCCCCGCGAGTGCTGCCGCGACGGCGACCAGCGCGATGACCAGCTGACACACATAGAGGACCGCGATCCGTTTGGCCAGCCGGACGTAGGCGTACCGCAACCCGTGGCGCGTCGCCCAGCGCTGGTACACGAGGCCCAGCACGATGCCCGAGAGCATGACGAATGCCGACATGCCGTCGACGTAGGGAAACGCGTGCGTGGGCGACGCCAGCGGAGCGTCGGTGGCGAAGTGTGCGGTGACCATGCTCCAGATCGCCACCCCGCGGGTGGCGTCGATGGCGAGATCTCGGTTCCCAGACCCTCGTTCTTGAGACATTGATCTGAAGATAGAACTCACCGCGGCCCGGAGTCATCCCGGGCCGCGGTGAGTCGTGACGGAAATCGCTGACGAGTGGACGCCTGCGTGTATCCGACGCGGGCGCCTACGTGTAGAGGTCGGCGATCGCCTGCTTGTGCGCGTCGTGGATGACGTTGCGCTTGAGCTTCAGCGTCGGCGTCAGCTCACCGGTCTCGATCGAGAAGTCGGTGTCGAGGATGGTGAACTTCTTGATCGCCTCGGCGTTGGAGACCTTGCTGTTGGCGTCCTTCACCGCGGCGTCGATCTCGGCCTTCAGGTCCGGATTCTCGATCAGCTCCGACAGCGGGGTGTCGGCGGGCAGATGGTGACGCTCCAGCCAGCCCGGCACGGCCTCCGGGTCGATGGTGATCAGTGCGGCGATGAACGGCTTGTTGTCGCCGACCACCAGGCACTGGCTGATCATCGGATGGGCGCGGATCGAGTCCTCGAGCTGAGCAGGGGAGACGTTCTTGCCGCCCGCGGTGACGATCAGCTCCTTCTTGCGGCCGGTGATGAAGAGGTAGCCGTCGTCGAGGGTGCCGATGTCACCGGTGTGGAACCAGCCGTCGCGGATCGCGTCGGCGCTCGCGGCCTCGTTGCGCCAGTAGCCGCCGAAGACGACCGGCCCCTTGAGGAGGATCTCGCCGTCGTCGGCGATGGCGACCGTCACACCGGGAACCGGGCGGCCCACCGAGCCGACCTTCTGGTGTTCCTCGTTGTTCGCGGTGACCGCGGCCGTGGTCTCCGACAGGCCGTAGCCCTCGTAGACCGGGATGCCGACGCCGCGGAAGAAGTGGCCGAGGCGGGCGCCGAGCGGTGCACCACCGGAGATCGCACCCTCACACTGGCCGCCGAGAGCTGCACGGAGCTTGCCGTAGACGAGCTTGTCGAACAAGGCGTGGCGGAGCTTCAGGCCGAGGCCGACCTTGCCGTCCTCGGTGGCCTTGCTGTACTCGATGGCGGTGTCGGTTGCCTTCTCGAAGATGGAGCCCTTGCCGCCGTCGTAGGCCTTCTGCTTGGCCGAGTTGTAGACCTTCTCGAACACGCGCGGCACCGACAGCACGTAGTGCGGCTTGAAGACCGCGAAATCGTTGACGAGATTGGCGATGTCGTTGGTGTGGCCCAGGATGACCCCGTTCTCCACGCTGGCCACTGCGATGACGCGTGCGAAGACGTGGGCGAGCGGGAGGAACAGCAGAGTGGTCTTGCCCTCCGCCAGACCGGCGCCGACGGCGTCGCGGGTGGCGGCGCACTCGGCCATGAAGTTGGCGTGGGTGAGCAGGACACCCTTCGGACGACCGGTGGTGCCCGAGGTGTAGATGAGGGTCGCGGCATCGGACGACAGCGAATTCGCGTAGCGGCGGTCGAGTTCGTCGTCGGCCGTCTTCGCGCCGCGCTTGGTGATCGTCGGCAGCGCGTGCTCGTCGATGACCAGGGTTTCCTTGAGTGTCGGCGTCTCGTCGATCACCCGGATGTGCTTGGTGTAATGGCCTTGGTCCTCGACGAAGAGGAGCTTGGCTCCGGAATCCTCGAGGATCCACTGCACCTGATCGGGGGCCGAGGTCTCGTAGATGGCGACGGTGCACGCGCCCGCGCGCCAGATGGCGTAGTCGAGAACGGTCCACTCGTACCGCGTCGACGACAGGATCGCCACGCGGTCGCCGGGCTCGATGCCCGACGCGACGAGTCCCTTGGCGACCGCGTCGACCTCGTCGGCGAAGTGCTTCGCGGTGACGTTGATCCACTGATTGTGGGAGCGCTTGCGGAAGAGAGGCATCGTGGGCCGCTCGGTCCGATAACGAAGGATCGAGTCGACGAGGTTCGCCTTCTCGTCGATCGTGAGATCAGACGGGGTGGCGTACTGCTGCTGCATGGCACTCCTGTGACGGCAACTATATCTGGACATTTCCGGCGTCAGTTCCGCGGTGACCGGGCACTACGCCGTTTGAGTGGCACTGACAGTACCAGTATCGGTGTGATGCATCACACGTGCCGCCAATAGTGCCTTACTCGCTGTTCAGCTGCGCTATGTGACGCGAACGTGGCACGATGCCGACATTCCGGGGTGGTGCGATTACAGTTGAGTCCGATGAATGAGACCCGCGCATGAGCACTTCCGAACAAGGCGAGCACAGCGCGCCGGCTGACACCTCCGCACAAGACGCCCCTGGTGGTTCGTTCGACGATCTCGGCATCGAGCCGCGAGTCCGCGCCGCGATCACCGACGTCGGCTACGAGACCCCCTCGCCGATCCAGGCGGCGACGATCCCGCCGCTGATGGACGGCCGCGACGTCGTCGGCCTGGCGCAGACCGGCACCGGAAAGACCGCCGCCTTCGCGATCCCGATCCTCTCGCGGCTCGACACGTCCGCCCGCACGCCCCAAGCACTGATCCTCGCGCCCACGCGTGAACTGGCCCTGCAGGTGTCCGAGGCCTTCGGTCGCTACTCCGCGCACATGCCCGAGGTGAAGGTCCTGCCGATCTACGGCGGACAGTCCTACGGTGTGCAGCTCGCGGGCCTGCGGCGCGGCGCGCAGGTGATCGTCGGCACGCCCGGTCGTGTCATCGACCACCTCGACAAGAAGACCCTCGACATCTCCGGACTCGAGTTCCTCGTGCTCGACGAGGCCGACGAGATGCTCACGATGGGCTTCGCCGAGGACGTCGAGCGCATCCTCGCCGAGACTCCGGACACCAAGCAGGTCGCTCTGTTCTCCGCGACCATGCCCAGCTCGATCCGCCGGCTCGCCCAGCGCTACCTGAAGTCGCCGCAGGAGATCACCGTCAAGTCCAAGACGGCGACCGCGCAGAACATCACGCAGCGCTATCTGCAGGTGTCCCACCAGCGCAAACTCGACGCGCTGACCCGATTCCTCGAGGTCGAGGAATTCGACGCGATGATCGTGTTCGTCCGCACCAAGCAGGCGACCGAGGAACTCGCGGAGAAGCTCCGTTCGCGCGGACTGTCGGCGGTCGCTATCAACGGCGACCTCGCTCAGGCGCAGCGCGAGCGGACCATAAACCAGCTCAAGAACGGCTCGATCGACATCCTCGTGGCCACCGACGTGGCAGCCCGTGGTCTCGACGTCGACCGCATCTCGCACGTCGTCAACTACGACATCCCGCACGACACCGAGTCGTATGTGCACCGCATCGGACGCACCGGCCGCGCCGGACGTTCGGGCAACGCGCTGCTCTTCGTCTCCCCGCGTGAGCGCCACCTGCTGCGCGCCATCGAACGGGCGACGCGTCAGGAACTGACCGAGATCGGCCTGCCCAGCGTCGACGACGTCAACGCGCAGCGCGTCGCGAAGTTCGGTGAGTCGATCACCCAGAACCTCTCCTCGGACAATCTGGACCTGTTCCGCGGACTCATCGAGAACTATGCCCGCGACAACGACGTGGCGATGGCCGACATCGCTGCCGCGCTGGCCCTCGAGACACGCGACGGCGGATTCCTCCTGTCGCCCGATCCGCCGGAGTCGGAGAAGCGGGCGAACCGTGAACGGGAGCGCACCCCGCGCCGGCCCGGTGCGAACTTCGCCACCTACCGCATCGCGGTCGGCCGCAAGCACAAGGTGTCCCCGGGTGCGATCGTCGGCGCGATCGCGAACGAGGGCGGCCTGACCCGCGCGGACTTCGGCAACATCAGCATCCGCGACGACTTCAGTCTCGTCGAGCTGCCCGACGACCTCGACAACGAGACCCTGTCGTCGCTCCGCCACACCAAGATCGGTAAGAACCCGATCGACATCCGGAAGGACCTCGGCTCCCCGCGCACCCGCGGCGGCAAGCGCGGCGGACCGCAGGGTGGGCGTGACAACTGGGGCAAGCGGCCGTCGCCGCGGGTCGCGGGTCGCGGTCGCCGGTCCTGATACCGCGCTGAGCTGAGCGGGGGTATTCGCTCAGCGTGCCGCAATGACAGTGACGGAACTTGTCAAACCGAGATCATTCCGTAACCTTGAAGCGGGGGTCTTCAAGGTGTCCATCCCGATCGGCGGATACGCCGGTGGATGTGACAGACGATTACGAGTGAGCACAGGATTGGTGAGTCACCAGTGTCAGTGGTGAGTGCAATTTCAGCAGCCGAAGCAATTGACCACAGCCGCGCAGGGAACGCGGTCATGGTGGATGCCCGCCCGCAGGTGGTGCGCCACCAGGGCAGTCTTCCCGGTGCCTTCGTGGTCGAACCCAGCGAGCTTCCCGACCTCCTGAGTCCCACCCCGACCGGAACCTTCCCGGTCATCCGGGACGCCGGTGAGGCGCGACGCAAAAAGATCGCGCGCGACACGGAGATCGCCGTGGTGTCGGTGAGTTCGGAGGCTCCGCGGATCGCCGAGCAGATCGCCGACCTGGGGTACACCAACGTCCGCTACGTCGACGGCGGGTACCGCGCGCTCCGCTCGACCACCTGAGAGGTTCCACCACCGTTCCTCTGACCAGCGGCTTGGTAGCGTAGGAACGCCGGCTACGAGAGGAACCCATCGGATGCAGGATGACACTCGCGAGACGCTGCGAGACCAGGTCACCCGGCTGATGGCGTTCCTGCGGGACGTCGTCCGCTCGCGCTCCGGGGATGTCCGGGACATCGACGACCACGCCGGCCACGTCTGGGTCGGCGCCTCGACGCCGGTCCCGGTACGGCCCGCGGCCGCACCGGGTCAGGTCGTCGTCGAGATCGGTTCCGCCGACGCGGTCCACGCCGATGTCGCACGCCTCGTCGACGAACTGTCCGCGAGTCCCGAGACGCTCGAACTCGTCCTGGCCAACGCTCTGGTCACGGTCCACGACGATGCCGACGCCGAACCCCTGGTCCGCGAGCATCTGCTCACCCAGGCCGTGGTCGCCGACCGCGACGGGTCCGGCGCCATCCGGCTGTCACTCGGCGCGGGATCCGCGCCGACGATGCACGACACCCACCTCCTCGCCGCGGTCGACGGACTGGAACTCGCGGGAGCGGTGAAGACCCGGACCAGACTCGCCGAGCAGCCGTCGGTGGTCGCGAAGAAGGTCACCGACCTCGTGGGTGAGTGGCTGGGCGAGATCGAGATCGACGCGGACCGCGCCACCCTCGCGCTCGACATGCGGCCGGCGATCGTCCTGCGGCGCCGCGGCGTCGAGAACTCGCTCGCCTTCTACGACGCGATCATCGACGACCTGCGCGACGAGGACTCGAGCGTGCCCGTCGGTCTGGCCCAGCTCGTCAGGCCGATCGACGCCGAGGACCGGCTCGCCGCCCTGGACGACCCCGATGTGCTCTTGCCCCAACGTCTCATCGCCGACGCGCTCTTCCCGCTGCCGTCGAACGTCGAGCAGCGGGACGTGCTGGTCCGGCTGGGCAACGACAGCGGCGTGGTGGTCGAGGGACCGCCCGGGACGGGCAAGACGCACACCATCGCCAACGTGACGTCGGCGCTGCTGGCGAAGGGTCAGCGCGTGCTGGTCGTCAGTGAGAAGGCGCACGTGCTCCACGTACTGCGGGACATGCTCCCACCCGCGCTGCGGGAACTCACGGTGTCGATCGCCGACATCTCCCAGGACCGTGCCGAGACCATCGTGTCGGTGGTCGAGAACCTCGCCGCACGCAAGTCGGCGTTCTCGATGTCCGTCGCCGACGCCGAGATCGCCGACCTCGAGGCCCGCCGCGACCACGCCCTGCACCAGCGCGACCAGATCATGCGTGCGCTCTGGGATCTCCGGGCGGGTGAGACCGAGGTCCACGAGTGGGTGGCGGGGGACTACCGCGGCACCCCGGCGGAGATCGTCCGCCAGGTCAAGCGCGACGCCGAGCGCTATGACTGGATGCCACCGGGACTCGACGGTGCGGTCCCGCCGCTCGACTCCGCGGAGTTCTCCCGGCTCGTCGAACTGCTGAAGGTGACCGGCGGCGACACCGGGCGGCTGACCCAGCGGTTCCCCGACCTCGCCGGCCGTCTGCCGGAGCCCACCGAGATGGACACCATCTGCGCGCGGATCGCCGCCCGCCCGCACGAGCCCCATCACGGCGCAGAATCGTTGCTCCCGTCTCTCGACGGCGTCGACAGCGAACGACTGCTCTCCATCAAGCAGCTCTGCGAGGAGCTGGGTGTGGCCGCCGGTGAGGTGTCGTCGTTCCCCGCCCCGATGGTCGACATGGCCGACCGTCTGCTGGCGGGCCGCGCAGCCCACCTGTGGTCGCGGGTGACGACCCTGTCCCCGGTGATCGCCGAAGCCGCTCGGCGCGACCGCGAGCTGGGCGCTCACACGGTCCTCGTCGACGGAGACCGACCGGGCGATGCGGCGTTGTTCGACGCGGCGGCCGACCATCTGGCGGACGGCGGCCAGTGGCGGGGCCGGCTACGTCGATCTCCGCAGCAGCGAGCGGTCGAGGAATCGCCGGTGCGGGCGACGGTCGACGGTCGTGTCCCGACCGACGAGGCATCGTTGCGGCGGGTCGCCGACCACCTGACGGTCGTCGACGCCGTCCATCAGGTCCATCGCATCCTGGCCGATCTCCATGTACCCGTCGACGCCTCCGGGTCCCGGTCCGCGCAGGTCGATCAGCTCGTCCGGCTCGACTCCCAGCTGGCGTGGATCTCACGGCTGGTCACCGGCCGTGACCGCCTCGTCCACGAACTCGAGGCCATCAGCCCCGGCGGCCCGCGACCCCGCAGCGTCGCCGAGATCGCCGAGGTGGCCAAGCAGGCCGGGTCGATCGCGGCCGCCAACGACGCCGCCCTGGCCGAACGTGAGCTCGCCGACTGCGCCTACGGGCTCGCCGCCGAGCTGGAGAAAGGTCCCTCGCCCGAGGGGGACGCGCTGCTCGCCGCGCTCGGTAGCGCCGATGCCGACGCGATCCGTTCGGCGCGCAGGGCATTCCTCCGGGCCCAGGAGCAGGCGAACGCCGAGACCGCCCTCGATCTGCTCGAACTGCGTCTGAAGAGTCGCGCCCCGGAACTGGCCCGGACGATGTGGGCGACGCCCTCCGATCCGGTCTGGTCGGATCGTGCGCGGGAGATGGCCGCCGCCTGGGCGTGGAGGTACGCCCACACCTGGGTGTCCGAGCGCAGCGATCCGCATTCCGAAGCCCGGATACAGGCCGACCTGGATGCCATCGAGGTCGACATCGCCCAGTTGACCACCCGGCTCGCCTCGGCACGTGCCTGGCGGGAGTTGCTGGTGCGCACCACGACCGGCGAGATCCAGGCGCTGCAGTCCTACCGCGACCACATGATCAACCTCGGCAAGGGATCGGGTAAGCACGCGAACCGCTTCCGGCGTGCGGCGCGCGAGGCGATGTCGGTGGCGCAGAACGCGATCCCGGCCTGGATCATGTCGATCAGCCAGGTGGCGGAGACGCTTCCGCCGCGGCGGCACTCCTTCGACGTCGTCATCGTCGACGAGGCGTCGCAGGCCGACATCACGAGTTCCTTCCTGCTGTGGCTCGCGCCTCGGATCATCGTCGTCGGCGACGACAAGCAGTGTGCGCCGGTGGGACTCGCGGGCACCACGCTCGACGACGCCTTCGCCGAACTCGATGCGGCGCTCCCGGATCTGCCGACCTACCTTCGTGACGGGCTCACCCCGCGGTCGAGTCTGTTCTCGTTGCTCCGCAGTCGGTTCGGCAACGTGGTCGGGCTGCGCGAGCATTTCCGGTCGATGCCGGAGATCATCGAGTTCTCGTCGCAGCAGTTCTACGGCAACGCGCCGTTGATCCCGGTGCGGCAGTACGGTTCGGACCGGCTCGAGCCGTTGCGGACGGTCGCCGTCGACGGTCAGGCCACCGGAAGCGGATCCGGACTGGTCAACGACGCCGAGGTGGAGGCGATCGTCGAGGCCCTCCGGCGGTGTCTGGGCGATCCTGCCTACGACGGCCGGGATTTCGGCGTGATCGCACTGCAGGGCACCAAGCAGGCCGAGGCGCTCGAGCGGGCCCTGCGTGAGGGACTCGACGCGCAGGCGTGGCGCACCCGGCGCATCCGGGTGGGCACCCCGCCGGACTTCCAGGGCGACGAGCGCCACGTCGTCTTCCTGTCGATGGTGGTCTCCGACCCATCGGCGATCTCGGCACTGACCCGCGCCGAGTCGCAGCGACGGATCAACGTCGCGGCCACCCGGGCCATGGACCAGGTCTGGCTGTTCCACTCGATCGGCCTGGACGACTTGCGGCACAACGATCTCCGGTACTCGTTGCTGTCGTACTTCACCGCCCACGAGGGTCTCGCGATCAGCCCGATGCCGACCGACGTGCCCGACGACCGTCGTGTCGAACCCTTCGACAACCTGCTCGAACAGCGGGTGTTCAACCGCCTCGCGGCACTCGGCTATCACGTCACCCCGAAGGTGACCGTCAACAACCGCATCATCGACCTGGTGGTACTCGGCGCCGACGCGCGGATGGCCGTCGAATGCGATCCCGACGCGTTCCCGGGGACCGGGCGTCAGGCCCGTTCGGATCTGGAGCGCGAGCGTGAGTTGCGGCGCTGCGGATGGGAATTCGCGCGGGTCCGCGAGTCGGAGTTCGAACTCGATCCGGACCGGGTGATCGACGCGGTGGCCGCGGCCCTCGAGGCGCGCGGCTGCAAGCCCGGTTCGCTCACCGAGCGGCCGGCCGCGGAGGACGTGCCGACGTGGACCCCGATCGACCTGACCGTGGGTGATTGAACGCGGGAAGTGACGCGGGTCGTCAGTCCAGCGCGCGGAGCAGGGCCGGCAGCCCCGCGGCGGCCGGGACCCGCAGACTGTGGGTGACCAACTCGGACACCGACGATTCGGCGGGATTGAACTCGATGACCGGGATGCCTTCGCGTACAGCACGTTCGGGTAGTGACGCGGCCGGATAGACGATGCCGCTCGTGCCGACGACGATCACCACCTCACCCGCGCGGAACGCCTGATCGGCGCGCTGCCAGTCGTCGGTCGGCAGTGCCTCGCCGAACCAGACGACACCGGGGCGGACGTCGCCGCCGCAGCGCGGACAGGTCGGCGGCGTCACCCGGGGTTGCACGTGTTCGGTGTCGGGATCGGTCGGTGAGGGCCGTGCGTCCGGGCCGTCGTAGGGGGTGTGACACACCGAGCAGCGCGGCGCGAAGAGGCTTCCGTGGAGGTGGCTGACCACGTCGCTTCCGGCGCGCTCGTGCAGGTCGTCGACGTTCTGGGTGACGACCATGACGGTGCGGGAGGCGCCGAGTTCGGCGAGTGCGCGGTGTCCGGCGTTCGGTTCGGCGGCAAGGACCTCGCGGGCGCGCCAGCGGTACCAGCCCCAGACGAGGGCGGGGTCTCGTTCCCACGCCTCCGGGGTGGCGAGTTCGGCCGGATCGAAGGTCTCCCACAGTCCGGTCTGCGCGTCGCGGAAGGTCGCGATCCCGCTCTCGGCGGACATGCCGGCCCCGCTGAAGACGGTGATCCACTCGGCGTCCCGGACGAGATCGATCACCGCCTCGGGGATGATCAGGCCGGTCATCCCGTGGCCTCGAGGGATGCGCGGACGAGGTCGGCGGTCTCGTCGGGGTTCGGGTCGCGGCGCACGACGAGCCCTTTGGCGAAGCTGAGCTTGTCGCCGTCGCGGCGGGGCACGACGTGCAGATGGGTGTGGAAGACGGTCTGGAAGGCGGCCCGGCCGTCGTTGAGGGCCAGGTTGACCCCGTCCGCGGCCATCGGTCCGGACCTCATGGCCGACCCGACCCGCTGGCCGGCGGCGAAGAGGGCCGCCCCGAGGGACGGGTCGAGGTCGTCGAGGCCGGACGAGTGGACGCGGGGGACCAGCAGGGTGTGCCCGCGTGTGATCGGCCGGATGTCGAGGAAACCGACGACATCGTCGTCGGAGTAGACGATCCGGCCCGGAGCCGTGCCCGCGACGATGGCGCAGAAGATGCAACTGCTCATGCGCCCGACTCTAGGGCACGGGCGATGTGTGCCGGGGCACCTCGCGACGGACGCAGACTCACCGACGGAACGCCGGCGTGGCCCGGATCACATCACGGTTTCATAACGGTTGACCGAGCGCGCGCTCGGCCGTCGACCCGCCGCCGGGTACGTTGCCTGGCCTGGCGGTTTCGCAACCCTTCGGATGGTCGTTGACATGGTGTTTCAAGTTACCCACGGGGTTACTGATGGGTATACCGGTAGGTCACCCGGAAACATGAGGAATCCCTCACTTTCGTGTGTCATCATGGGTGTCACGTTCACGTCCCAGACGACTCCTCAACGAGCCGGGGATTGTCAATGTCCATGTGTGGCAGGCGTGTTCATCCGTTGTACCCGTTAGTTCCGATCAGGCAGGGCTGCCGAGGTCGTTGTCGCCTGCGATGCCCCCGGTGTCGTGGACGACCCCGTTCTCATCGACGAGGAATTCGCCGGCGCTCCCGCCTGCACCCAACACTCCGCCGACCACCGAGACCGACCACCACAGAGGAGTACTCGTGACCGTCGACCAGTTCCGTACCGGCTCGCAGGGCGCCGCCAACGCCGAGCGCCCCACCACCACCCTCATCGACCGGCTCGCCCAGGGTGAGCCCTACGCGATCAGTTTCGGCGGTCAGGGCGGCGCGTGGCTGCCGACGCTGGCCGAGCTGGTCGTAGACGCCGACCTCGAACACCGGATCGCCGCCATCGTGGAGGCCGCGGAACAGCTCGTCGCGCCGGTCGCCGACGACCTCGTCGTCGCCCGCGCCGAGGGCTTCCACCCGCTCGCGTGGGTTCACGCACACGACGCAGGCGAAGAGGTGCCGACCGAGGCCGCACTCGCCGACTTCACGCTCTCGGGTCCGGGAGTGCTGCTGACCCAGCTCGCCGCCATCGAGGCGCTGCGCAAGCAGGGGCTCGACACCGCCACCCTCCCGCCCAACGCCGTCATCGGACATTCGCAAGGCTCCCTGGCCACCGACGCGGTCGGAGCCGAGGGAAGCGCCGCGGAGGCCGGCCAGGGCCTGCTGCTCGCCGTCGCCCACCTCATCGGCGCCGCAGGTTCACTGATCGCGCGCCGCCGCGGACTCGGTGTCACCACCGACGGCGCGCCGATGCTCGCGGTCAACAACGTCACCCCGGCGCGCGTCGACGAGATCCTCGACCAGTACCGCGCCGGTCTGGCCGAGAGCGACCTGGCCACGGCGCCCGTGGTGTCGATCAAGAACAGCCGTAACGCACTCGTGCTCTCCGGCGCCCCCCGTCACCTCGCCGGCTTCGTCGCCCTCTGCGAGCGCATCGCCGCCGCCGAGGCAGACGAGCGCAAGCGCAAGTTGACCGGCGGCGCGCCGTTCGCCCCGAAGTTCGACCACCTGCAGGTGTCGGTCGCCTTCCATCACCCCAACATGGCCGAGGCCGTCGAACTCGTCGGTGAGTGGGCCGACCGCTGCGGCATCGACCGCGAGCTCGCCACCCGCCACGCCCACGACATCCTCGTCGCGCACGTCGACTGGGTCTCCTCCGTCGACGAGGTCGTAGCCGGCGGCGCCAAGTGGATCCTCGACTTCGGTCCCGCCGACATCGCGACCCGTCTCACCTCCTCGCTCGTCCGCGGTCAGGGCGTCGGCCTCGTCCCCGCGGCGCTGCGCGTCGGGCAGCGCAACCTCTTCAGCCCGGGCGGCGTTCCCGAGGTCGCCGCCCCGTGGTCGCAGTTCACCCCCACCCTCGTCGAGCTGCCCGACGGTCGCACCGTCGTCGAGACCGCGTTCACGCGTCTCACCGGTCGTTCGCCGATGCTGCTCGCGGGCATGACCCCGACCACCGTCGACCCGGCGATCGTCGCCGCCGCCGCCAACGCCGGCCACTGGGCCGAGCTCGCCGGCGGTGGGCAGGTCACCGAGGACATCTTCGCCCGCAACATCGCCACCCTCACCGATCTGCTCGAGCCGGGCCGGGAGGCACAGTTCAACGCGCTGTTCCTCGACCCCTACCTGTGGAAGCTGCAGCTCGGCGGCAAGCGACTGGTGCAGAAGGCCCGCGCCCAGGGCGCACCGCTCGACGGCGTCATCGTCTCGGCCGGCATCCCCGAGCTCGAGGATGCGGTCGCCCTGGTCGATGAGTTCGTCGAGGCCGGACTCCGCTTCGTCGCCTTCAAGCCGGGCACCGTGGAGCAGATCCGCTCGGTCGTCCGGATCGCCGCGGAGGTCCCGCACCACCCGATCATCGTCCAGATCGAGGGCGGCCGCGCCGGTGGCCACCACTCGTGGGAGGACCTCGACGACCTGCTGCTGGCCACCTACGGCGAACTCCGTGCCCGGCCCAACGTCGTCATCTGCGTCGGCGGTGGCATCGGCACCCCGGAGCGGGCCAGCGAATACCTGACCGGCGTCTGGTCGACCGGTTACGGCTACCCGCTGATGCCGCTCGACGGCATCCTCGTCGGCACCGCGGCGATGGCCACCAAGGAGGCCACCACCACGCCCGAGGTCAAGCAGCTGCTGGTCGAGACCGCCGGTATCGACGAGTGGATCGGAGCGGGCCACGCCACCGCCGGAATGGCTTCCGGCCGTTCGCAGCTCGGCGCCGACATCCACGAGGTCGACAACACCGCCTCGCGTTGTGGCCGTCTGCTCGACGAGGTCGCCGGTGACGCCGAGGCCGTCGCCGCCCGCCGCGACGAGATCATCGCGGCGATGGCGGACACCGCCAAGCCGTACTTCGGCGACGTCGCCACGATGACCTACCGCGAATGGCTCGACCGCTACGCCACCCTCGCGGTCGGCGATGCACACGGCGATCAGCATCCGTGGGCCGACATCACCTGGCAGCAGCGTTTCGTCGAGATGCTGCAGCGCACCGAGGCCCGCATGCACCCGCAGGACTCGGGCCCGATCCCGACGATGTTCGCCGACCTGTCCGCCACCGACGATCCGCACGCCACGATCGACGCGCTGGGCAGCGTCTACCGCGAGATCGACACCGACATCCTGCATCCCGCCGACGTCGCGTTCTTCCTCGAGCTCTGCCGCACCCCGGGCAAGCCGGTCAACTTCGTGCCGGTCATCGACAAGGACGTGCGCCGCTGGTGGCGTAGCGACTCACTGTGGCAGGCCCACGACGCGCGCTACGGCGCCGATGCCGTCTGCGTCATCCCGGGCCCGGTCGCCGTCGCCGGCATCACCCGCGTCGACGAGCCGGTCGGCGAACTGCTGGACCGCTTCGAGGCCCGGGTCGTCACCGATCTGCTGACCGCAGGGGTGCGTTCGGCGCAGGTCGCCTCCCGACATCGCGCGGGACTGGTCCCCGACGCCGGTGTCCTGACCGCGGTCCTGGAGTCCGATGACGTGAGCTGGGCGGGGCGGATCGTCCCGAGCCCGGTCGCGCTCCTCGGTGATCGCGCCGCCTGGTCGGTGGTCGCCCCCGAACGTGCCGAGCACGAGCCCACCGGGGCGGTGATCGAGCAGGTCGGTTCGGAGCACGGCGTGACCCGCTTCGATCTCGTGGTCCCGATCTCCGGTGCGGCCGTGCGTATCCCGCTGCTCGCCGGCCTCGGTGTGCGGGACGGCGGCTCGCCCGTCGTCGGACTCGACGACGCCGCCGGCGCGATGACCGAGATCCTCACCGTCGCCGCGGGCGGCGACCTCGCCGAGGTGACCGACGGCACCGCGACCACCTCCATCACCTGGCAGCCGGACTCGGTGGCCGACCACGCGTCGGTGACCGGCTTCTCCCTGCCCGCGAACCTGCGCCCGACCACGCCGACGGAACCCTTCGGCTTCGCCGTCCCCGACACCCTGGTCGGCGCCTGCTGGCCGAGCGTGTTCAGTGTCATCGGTGCGGCCCGCACGGAGACCGGCGCACCGGTCGTCGAGGGCCTGCTCGACCTGGTCCACCTCGACCATGCGATCGCCCTCACCGGTGAGATCCCCACGGAGACCACCGAACTGACGATCACCGCGCGGACCGGAGCGGTGCGCGACTCCGAGGTGGGGCGTGTCGTCGAGGTCTCGGTCGAGATCGCCGGACCGGCCGGACCGATCGCCACCCTCGAGGAGCGGTTCGCCATCCGCGGACGCCTCGGTGCGGCCGAGCTCACCGACCCCCTCCGGGCGGGCGGTGCACCGACGGCCGAGCAGTCGGCCACCCGCAAACTGCTCCGCTCGGCCACCATCACCGCGCCGAACCGGATGCACGGTTTCGCCGTCGTCTCCGGTGACCGCAACCCGATCCACACCGACGCCTCGGCCGCCAAGCTGGCCGGACTCGGTGAGCCGATCGTGCACGGCATGTGGCTGTCGGCCGCCGCTCAGCAGGTCGTCACCGCCACCGACTCGAAGAACCCGACACCGTCGGCGCGTCCGCTGATCGGCTGGACGGCACGTTATCTGGGCATGGTGCGCCTCGGCGACACCATCACCGTGCGCGTCGACCGCGTCGGTCTCGACACCGGCCGCGAGGTCGTCGAGGTCAGCGCCAAGGTCGGGGACAACCTGGTCATGAGCGCCACCGGCCTGCTGGCCGCCCCGCGGACCGTCTACGCGTTCCCGGGCCAGGGCATCCAGAGCAAGGGCATGGGCCTCGACGCACGGTCGCGCTCGAAGGCCGCCCGCAAGATCTGGGACCGCGCCGACAAGCACACCCGCCAGGCACTCGGCTTCTCGATCCTGGCCGTCGTGCGGGACAACCCGACGACCCTCGTCGCCAACGGCACCACCTACAACCATCCCGACGGCGTGCTGTACCTGACGCAGTTCACCCAGGTCGCCATGGCGACCCTCGGTGTCGCGCAGATCGCCGAGCTCAAGGAAGCCGGCGGGTTCGTCGAGGGCGCCATCACCTGTGGTCACTCGGTCGGTGAGTACAACGCACTCGCGGCCTGTGCCGGAGTCCTGCCGCTCGAGGCCGTCCTCGAGGTCGTGTTCCAGCGCGGCGAGGCCATGCACCATCTCGTTCCCCGAGATGAGCAGGGCCGCAGCGACTACCGCATGGCCGCGATCCGGCCGAGCCAGTTCGGACTCGCCGATGCCGACGTGACCGGCTTCGTGGCCGGCCTCGGCGAGGAGATCGGGGAGTTCCTCGAGGTCGTCAACCTCAACCTGCTCGGTTCGCAGTACGCGATCGCCGGAACGGTCCGCGGCCTGGAACACCTCGAGGCCGAGATCGACCGTCGCCGTGCTGAGTTCGGCGGCAAGCGGGCCTTCATCGTCATCCCGGGTATCGACGTCCCGTTCCACTCCAGCGTGCTGCGCGCGGGTGTGCCGGAGTTCCGCGGCAAGCTCGAGGAACTGCTGCCCACCGACATCGACATCGACATCCTGATCGGTCGCTACATCCCGAACCTGGTGCCGCGCCTGTTCAACCTCGGACGCGATTTCGTCGAGGAGATCGCGGCACTCGTGCCGTCCGATCCGCTGAACGCCGTTCTCGCCGACTGGGACTCCTGGACCGCGAAGCCCGCCGAGCTGGCCCGTGTCCTCCTGATCGAGCTGCTCGCCTGGCAGTTCGCGAGCCCGGTGCGCTGGATCGAGACCCAGGACCTACTGTTCAGCGGTCCGGAGCGCAACGGTCTCGGCGTGCAGCGCTTCGTCGAGATCGGTTTGAAGGGTGCCCCCACCCTGACCGGTCTGGCGAACAACACCCTCAAGCTCGACGACTACGCCTCGGCCACCACCGAGGTCGTGAACGTCGAACGCGACTCCGACGTGATCCTGGCCAAGGACGCCGGCCACGAGCCGGACGAGGACGAGATCGAGGCCCCCGCAGCGTCGGCCGACGCTCTGGCGGAGGCGGCGCCCGCCGCGGCGGCACCGGCTCCGGCGGCAGCTCCGGCCGCCCCCGCCGGCGGCCCGCGTCCCGACGACATCGCCTTCACCCCATCGGATGCGGTGAAGTCCGTGATCGCGCTGTGGACCAAGATGCGCGTCGACCAGATCGGTGCGGCCGACACCATCGAGGCGCTGTGTGACGGTGTGTCCTCGCGTCGCAACCAGCTCCTGCTCGACATCGGCGGCGAGCTCGGACTCGGCGCCATCGACGGTGCGGCCGAGGCCGACATGGTCGCACTGGCATCGACCGTGGAGACCCTGGCGCGCGGCTACCGGCCGCTGGGTCCGGTCCTGACCGACGCCGTCAGCGACCAGATCCGCAAGGTCCTCGGCCCAGTGGGCAAGCGCCAGAACTACATCACCGACCGGGTCGCCAACGTGTGGCAGCTCGGACCCGGCTGGGGCCTGCACGCGACCGTGGCGCTCGCCCTCGGTACCCGGGACGGTGCCTCGGTCCGCGGCGAGGCACTGGGCAACCTGCTCGACGGCCCGGTCGCCAACGCGGATGCGCTCGACACGCTGATCGACAAGGCGGTCACCGCCGTGGGTGCCGAAAAGGGCATCGCGGTGAGCAAGCCCGCCGGCGAATCCGGCGGCGGCGCAACGGTCGACGCGGCCGCTCTCGGTGAGTTCACCGAGCAGATCACCGGTCGCTCGGGAGCGCTGGCCTCGGCGGCCTACACGGTGTTGGAGAAGCTGGGACTCGCCGAGGTCGCCGACCTCGCCGAGGCCGCGGCCGACCCCAACGCCGAGCTCGCCGAACTCGTCAGTGCCGAACTCGGATCGGACTGGGCGCGCACCGTCGCACCGGCGTTCGACGACGCCAAGATCGTCCTGATCGACGACCGGTGGGCAACCGCCCGTGAGGATCTCGTCCGTCTCTGGCTGACCGACGAGCACGAGCTCGACGCCGACTTCGAGAAGGTCGTCGGCGGGTTCGTCGGAGCCGGGGACACCGTCGCCGAACACGCCACCTGGTGGCAGGGCAAGGCCCTCGCGAGCGGAAACGCCGTGCACGGCCGCGTCTTCGGGGCGATCGCGCACGCTGCCGAGAACCCGGAGAAGGGCATCTACAGCCGCGAGATCGCCGTCGTCACCGGCGCCAGCAAGGGGTCGATCGCCGCGGGTGTGGTGGCGGGCCTCCTCGCCGGTGGCGCGACCGTCATCGCGACGACCTCGCGACTGACCTCCGAACGTCTGGCCTTCTACAAGAAGCTCTACCGCGAGAACGCCCGCACCGGTGCCGCGCTGTGGATCGCCCCGGCGAACATGGCGTCGTACAACGACGTCGACGACCTGGTCGAGTGGGTCGCGACGGAACAGACCGAGAACCTCGGCGGCACGACCGCGGTGGTGAAGCCGGCCATGAAGCCGACGATGCTGTTCCCGTTCGCCGCCCCGCGGGTGGCCGGAGATCTCACCGACGCCGGTGCTCGCGCCGAGCTCGAGATGAAGGTCCTGCTCTGGTCGGTCGAGCGGCTCATCGCCGGTCTGGCGGAGGTCCACTCCGACCACGACATCGCGGCCCGCCTCCACGTGGTCCTGCCCGGTTCCCCGAACCGCGGCATGTTCGGTGGCGACGGCGCCTACGGCGAGAGCAAGGCCGCCCTCGACGCGCTCGTGACGCGCTGGTCGGCGGAGGAGTCGTGGGGGTCGAAGACCACCCTGGCCCACGCTCTCATCGGCTGGGTGCGCGGCACCGGGCTGATGGGCCACAACGACGGCATGGTCGACGCGGTCGAAGCCGCCGGTGTCCGCACCTGGAGCACCGAGGAGATGGCCGCCAACCTGCTGACGCTGTGCACGCCCGAGCAGCGTGCGTCCGCGGTCGACGCGCCCGTCCTGGCCGACTTCACCGGCGGGCTCGACGCCTCGACCGACCTCAAGGCGCTCGCGGCCACTGCTGCAGCCGCTGCCGAGGCCGCCGAGGACGCCGACGAGGCACCGGCGTCGACCACCGTCGCCGCGCTCCCGGCACCTGCCCGCGCACCGCGCGGCATGCGTCCGGAATGGCCGTCGATCGACGCGCGTCCCGAGGACCTGGTGGTCATCGTGGGTGCCGGCGAGCTCGGACCGTACGGTTCGGCACGGACCCGCTTCGAGATGGAGGTCGACGAGAAGCTCTCGGCGGCAGGTGTTCTCGAGCTGGCCTGGAACACCGGTCTGATCCACTGGGATTCGGCTCCGAAGCCGGGCTGGTACGACACCGAGTCCGGTGATCCGGTGCCGGAGAGCGAGATCGCCGAGCGCTACCACGACGAGGTCGTCTCGCGGTGCGGCATCCGCCGCTACGCCGACGACGGCGCGATGGTCGACAACACCTCGCCGCTGCTCACCTCGGTGTTCCTCGACGAGGACCTGACCTTCACCGTCAACTCGGAGGCCGAGGCCCGTGCGTTCGCCAGTGCCGACCCCGAGAAGACCCGGGTGACGCAGAACCCCGACGGCGACTGGCAGGTCACCCGCCTGGCCGGCACGGAGATCCGTGTGCCGCGCAAGTTCTCGCTGACCCGCACCGTCGGCGGTCAGATCCCGACCGGTTTCGACCCGACCCGCTGGGGCGTCAGCCCCGACATGGTCGAGGCAATCGACCGGGTCGCGTTGTGGAACCTGGTCGCCACCGTCGACGCGTTCCTGTCGTCCGGCTTCACACCGAGTGAACTGATGCGGTGGGTGCACCCCGGCCTCGTGGCCAACACCCAGGGCACCGGTATGGGCGGCATGGCGTCGATGCGAGACCTGTACGTCAACACCCTGCTCGGTGAGGCGAACGCCAACGACATCCTGCAGGAGGCGCTGCCGAACATCGTTGCGGCACACGTCGTCCAGTCCTACGTGGGCAGCTACGGCGCGATGATCCACCCGGTCGCGGCGTGCGCCACGGCGGCGGTGTCGGTCGAGGAGGGCGTCGACAAGATCCGTCTCGGCAAGGCGCTCTTCGCGGTGGCCGGCGGATTCGACGATCTCGGCATCGAGGGCATCGTCGGCTTCGGCGCGATGTCGGCGACCGCCGATTCGGCGAAGATGACCGCACGCGGCATCGACGACCGCCGGTTCTCGCGAGCCAACGACCGTCGACGGGGCGGGTTCGTCGAGTCGGCCGGTGGTGGCACGATCCTGCTCGCCCGCGGCGATGTCGCGGCGCAGATGGGTCTGCCGGTCCTCGGCGTGGTGGCGTGGGCGCAGAGCTTCGGCGACGGCGTGCACACCTCGATCCCGGCTCCGGGACTCGGTGCGCTGGGCGCCGCCCGCGGCGCACTGTCCTCGCCGCTGGCCAACGCCCTGAGCGTGCTCGGGGTCGGCGCCGATGACGTCGCGCTGGTCTCCAAGCACGACACGTCGACGAAGGCCAACGATCCCAACGAGTCCGAGCTGCACGAACGGCTCGCCGAGGCGATCGGACGCGGTACGGGCGCCCCGCTGTTCGTGGTGTCGCAGAAGTCGCTCACCGGTCACGCCAAGGGTGGCGCCGCCGCCTTCCAGCTGATCGGTCTGTGCCAGATGCTCCGTGACGGCATCATCCCGCCGAACCGCAGCCTGGACTGCGTCGACGAGAAGATGAAGGAGTACCCGCACCTGGTCTGGCCGCGCGAGACCCTGCAGCTGGGCGAGCGGTTCCCGCTCAAGGCCGGTCTCTTGACCAGCCTCGGCTTCGGGCACGTGTCCGGGCTCATCGCGGTCGTCCATCCGGAGGCGTTCATCGCCTCCCTGGCACCCGAGGAGCGGGAGACCTACCGGCAGCGCGCCGACGAGCGTGCACGTCTGGGCAGCCAGCGCTTCCTGCAGTCGATCTGCGGGGGCGAGCCTGCCTACCAGCGTCCGCCGAACCGCCGCTTCGACGAGTCGGTCGACGAGCACGACGCCGAGGCGGGCATGCTGCTCGATCCGTCGGTGCGTCTCGACGAGGCGGATGTGTACGGTTCCGGTCGGGTGCCGGAAAACCGTTGACCGCAGCGGATTCGGGAAGTGAGGCGAAGCCGGGGGAGATGAGCGTTCTCGGAGTGGGCATCGACATCGTGTCGATCCCGGAATTCGCCGAGCAGCTCCGGCAGCCGGGTACGACGTTCGCCGACCGGTTCACGGTCGGCGAGCGTCGGGACTCGGCTGCCGGAACCGGCGACGATGCACGGCATCTCGCCGCGCGCTGGGCGGCCAAGGAGGCCGTGGTGAAGGCGTGGTCGGTGAGCCGGTTCTCGCGTTCCCCGCTGTTGCCGCTGATCCGGCACAGCGACATCGAGGTGGTCACCGACACCTGGGGCCGGCCGGCGATCCGGTTGTCCGGTGAGATCGGTAATCATCTGCGCGACACCGTCGTCCACGTGTCGTTGACCCACGACGGGGACACGGCTGCGGCGGTTGCGATCCTCGAGGGCCGATAGCGCCCCGCAGAACGCGACGACCCGGGGTTCAGACCGCCGTCGACTCCTCGAGCAGCAGATAGCCGGCGAGCATGCGCTTGAGCTCGGCAACGGTCTCGTCGTGGTCGTGGCCGTCCTGCACCGAGAAACTGAGCAACGAGTACGCCGTGTGCACCAGCACCTGCGACATCATCTCGCGCCGTTCACGCTGAGAAGGCGTGAGCGGCGCGATTATTCGTGCGACCTGCTCGGCGAGGACGCGTTCGTTCTCCGACGCCGTCGCGCGGGTGGCCGGGGTCGACTGGACCGCCAGCCACACCGCACGCCGCGACGGATCGGTGCGCCACAGCGCCGCGAGGTGGTCGAGGAACTTCTCGAGAAGACTGGGCCACTCGAGCGAGGGCACCTCGCTGGCGAACGCGGTCAGCTCCTCGCGCACGTCGACGGTGTCCTGCCGGTCGAGCTCGCAGACGATGACGTATTTGTTCGCGAAGTACTGGTACAGCGTGCCGATCGGGACCTCGGCGCGGGTCGCGATCTCCTCGCAGGTCAGGGATTCGAATCCGACGTCGATCAGCAGTTCGCGGGCCGCCTCGAGCATCGCCTGGAACTTGCGCTTGCTGCGTTCCTGGGTGGGCCGCTTACGCGGCACCAGCGGCTGGGCGGACTCGGTCATCGCGATGTCTCACACGGACAGGTCGCGGCGCAGCTTGGCGACGTGCCCGGTCGCCCGGACGTTGTACTGAGCGAGGGCGATGGTCCCGTCGGTGTCGACGAGGAACGTGGAGCGGATGACACCGGTGACGGTCTTGCCATACATCTTCTTCTCGCCGAAGGCACCCCACTCGGTCAGCACCTTTTTCTCGGGGTCGCTCAGCAGCGGGAAGGTGAGTCCCTCCGCCTCGACGAACTTGGCCAGCTTGGCCGGCTTGTCGGGGGAGATGCCGAGCACCGTGAGGCCCGCATCGTCGAGCTCGGCGAGGTTGTCGCGAAAATCGCACGCCTGCTTGGTGCAACCGGGCGTCGACGCCGCCGGGTAGAAGTAGACGATGACCTTCTGGCCGGCGTAATCGGACAACGACACCGGATTCCCGTTCGCATCGGGCAGGGTGAACGCGGGAGCGCGATCACCGACGGACAAACGCTGTGCCTCCGCGGGGGGAGTGACCTCTGCCATGAGAGCCAGGCTAGTGCATGGTCACATGTCGCGAGGTGGGGATGTCGTAGCATCGAATCGCCGCCGTCTGGCGGCGATCTGGAAGTCAATGACAACGCGTGAGCAGTGACGACGCGTGACAGAGCGAGAAGCGCCGGAAGGATGCAACGTGGCCGGAGACACCGAACGTATCGAGCAGGACATCGCCAGGGCCCGTGAGGACCTTGCCAACACGCTCGACGCGCTGGCCGAACGTGCCAACCCGCAGCGCCTCGCCGACGACGCCAAATCCAAAGCGCTGGCGACGCTGCAGAAGCCCGCGGTGATGTACTCGATCGCCGGTGTGGGCGCGCTCGTGCTCGTCTTTGTGGTCCGCAAGATCGCGAGCTGATCCACGCCGCTGCCGGCCCGCCGGGAACAAGAGTCTCGACGACACGTACAAACCCGTTCCGACCAGGCGATTTCACAACTGGCGACGGTGTCCTGTAATGTTCCTTCTCGCCGCCGGGAGGCAAACCGGAGGCGAAACCGGCAAGCGCCATTAGCTCAATTGGCAGAGCAGCTGACTCTTAATCAGCGGGTTCGGGGTTCGAGTCCCTGATGGCGCACAGAGTCTCACAAAACGCCTCGCAGAAGCTGCGGGGCGTTTTGTGGTATCCCGGGTCGGCGGGACGTCGGGGTATGTGGCGTGCCGAGTTTTTCCCGGGCATCGTCGCCCGGACCGTGCAGGACACGCCGCCGAACGGACGACACAGACGGAGTTCTGCAGGCGGGTTCTCGTACACTGGTGCGAGATTCGGGACGCATTCGGCCGTCCGGTCATCGGAGTCGGTCGAGACAGGTGGGAGAGAGATGGGGATCGGTCGTTCTTCTCGACGGATGCCGCTGATCATCAGTGGTGTGCTGCTCGCGATCATCGCGCTCGTGACGTCGTGCTCACAGGAGGCGTCGTACTCCGACAACGTGACCAGCTCGAGCCTCTTCGACGACCTGCTCAAGCCCGCTGTGGACATCACCGAACTGAACAATCAGCCGCTGAGTGACAACACGGTCGGCGTGCAGCCGGGTGCCCCGATCAAGGTCACCACGAGCGAGGGCACTCTTAGTCGCGTGCTCATCACCAAGTCGGACGGGACCCCGCTCAAGGGCTCCTTCAGCGACAACGACACCGTCTGGGTCAGCAACGAGGCGCTCGGCTACAACCGCACCTACACGCTGGAGACCGACGCGGTCGGCATCGGCGGCGCGGTCACCAAGAAGGTCACCTTCACGACCAGCAGCCCCAACAACCTGACGCAGGCCTACCTGACCCCCAACCCGGGTGAGACCGTCGGCGTCGGTCAGCCGATCGCGGTGAAGTTCGACGAGCCGATCCCGAACCGTCGCGCCGCGCAGAAGGCCATCCGGGTCACCACCGATCCGCCGGTCGAGGGCGCGTTCTACTGGATCAGCGACAGCGAGGTCCGGTGGCGTCCCAAGGAGTACTGGAAGCCCGGTACCAAGGTGCGGGTCGCCGTCAACACCTACGGCATCGACCTCGGCGACGGCCTGTACGGCCAGGAGAACGTACGCACCAACTTCACGGTGGGCCGCAGGATGATCATCACCGCCGACGACAACACCAAGCAGGTTGTCTTCGAGCGTGACGGCCAGGTCATCAAGAGCATGCCGACGTCGATGGGCAAGCCGGGTGACGAGACCGACAACGGTGTCTACCTGATCGCCGACAAGCACGACCACATCATCATGGACTCGTCGACCTACGGTGTGCCGTCGACTTCGCCGAACGGCTACCGCACACCCGTCGACTATGCGACGCGGATGTCCTACAGCGGCATCTTCTTCCACTCGGCGCCGTGGTCGGTGTGGGCCCAGGGCAACACCAACACCAGCCACGGCTGCCTCAACCTCAGCCCGGAGAACGCGCTCTGGGTCATGAACAACACGCTGCGCGGCGACCCGGTGGTCGTCAAGAACACCACGGGCGGCACCCTCTCGGGCACCGACGGGCTCGGTGACTGGAACATCCCGTGGTCGGAGTGGCGCAAGGGCAACGCGGACGACTCCTGATCCATGACTCATCTGTCCGGGACCCGCTCGCCGGGATCTCGCATGGGCCTGCTGAGGAGCGGAGGGCTCCGGTGGATCGTCCCGGCCTGTGCGGTGGTGGTTGCCGGCACCGCGCTCGGGGGTTCGGTTGCAGTGGTTCACGCAGCACCGTCGATCGTGTTGCCGAGCTCGGGGTGCGAGGCGGACCTGCCACCGAAGCCGAAGAAGGGCCCGGTCGATCCGCGTGATCTGATCCCGCGCTTGCCCGACCGGTTCAGCATCCCGCTCCCGTATCCGCGAATCGTGCCGGTGCCCGAGCCGGCCCCGGAGAAGCCGGTGGTGCGCATCCCGTCGGAGAAACCGCCGAAGGATCCGTGCTCGGATCCGTGCCCGGACATCACCGACCCGCCCAAGCCGAAGCCCGGCACCGGCGGGCCCGCCCTGAGCATCGAGTTCCCGAAGATCACCTTCGATCCGGCGCCGAAGGACATCCCGGTCCCGGTGCCCAACCCGAATCCGCCGCCGGTCCCGCCACCGCCCGCGGCCATCGCCCCCGGCGTCGACGCCGGTCCGGTCGCATCCAGGCCGGCGCGTCCGCGCGTGTCCGACGTCGATCTCGTCAGCACGCTCACCGGCAAGGGTTCCACGAGCCGCACCGACAAGCGCTGGCAGATCCACGGCACCGACCTCGGGATCATGTGGGAGTCGACGCCGGGCAAGGTCGCCGTCGTCTTCGGTGACACGTTCGGCAAGGGGTTCCGTCCGCCGGGAGCCAACGGTCGGGACTGGCGCTCCAACGTGCTCGGGTTCTCGAGCGACAAGAAGCTGTCCGACGGGATGAGCATCGACACGATGATCCAGGACAGCCGATGCCACGCCGCGGAACTCCTCAGCGCACGGCGCATCGACCGCTACGAGATGACCGTCATCCCGACGTCCGGTTTCGCGGTCGGTGACCGGCAGTTCATGACCTACATGTCGGTGCGGACGTGGGGCGAGATCCCGGGGGTGTGGCTCACCAACCACGGCGGGCTCGCCTACTCCGACGACGGCGGGTCGACGTGGACGAAGGACCCGTACGCCCGATGGGACAACATCTTCGGCGTGAGCCAGTTCCAGGTGTCGTCGATGGTGCCGCAGGGCGAGTACGTGTACATGTTCGGTACGCCCAACTCGCGGATCGGCTCCGTGGGCCTGGCGCGGGTCCACCGCGATCACGTGCTGAACAAGACCGCCTACCAGTACTGGCGCGACGGAAGATGGGTTCCGGCCCGGGACGGCAATGTCGCCTCGGTGATCTTCGCCGGCCCCGCGGGCGAGGTGTCGGCCCGGTACGACGAGAAGTCGCAGCGCTGGCAGCTGACCTACCTCGATGCCTTCCGCGGGGCGATCATGTTGCGCAAGGCCCGTGAGCCACAAGGACTCTGGTCCGAGCCCTCAGAACTGGTCCACTCGTCGAAATACGCCCAGCTCTACGGCGGCTTCATGCACCCATGGTCGAGCGGTGAGGATCTGTACTTCACCATGTCGACCTGGACCGACTACAACGTCTCATTGATGCGGGCGCGCATCCGCTGACCGATGCTCAGCCGACCTCGAACGTCCGCGATGTACCGCTGATCTGCCGGATGCGCCCACCCCCGTCACGGCTGTTGCCGTTGTACTTGATCCGGTACGTTCCCGATGTCCCGGCGGGCGGTCGCCACGTGATCGTGATGCGCGAGGTGTCGGTGCTGCCGGCCGGACGTGCCCAGCGGAACTCGGTGGACCAGTCGTTGTCGTCGGCAACCGTCTTCCAGGTCCCGCCGTCGCGCCGCTGGACCTCCAGATACGTTCCGCCATGGCGGAAGTCGTTGTTGGGATGGGCGCCGACGAAGTCGACGGTCACGGTCTGCTCCGGACGGTGGGACCCGCCGGGCTGCTTCAGCACGTCGCCGTAGGCGTGACCGGCGATGGGCCGGTCGGCGGGCACCGGCGGGACCAGATCCGGCTGTAGGCCGGACTTGTCGACCGGCGCCGGACCGCGATCGAGACCCCTACCCGATGCCATGGCACCGGCGAGCTTCGCGAACTCCTGCATGTACGCCGGCAGTGTGTAACGGCCGTACTGGGTTTCGCCGCCCTCGTACTGCTGGAGGTCGTATTCCTCCGGGGTGGTGACGTACTGGGTGTAGGCGTTCGCGTAACCCTGGACGAGCACGTTGTCGATGTCGACGCGCAGTTCATCGGCGACGACCCGCCGCAGCCGGAGTCCGGCGACGACGGTCACCTCGGCCGGGACCGCGACGAGCACGAGCTCGCCGATCCGCATGATCTGCAGCGGGACCACGGACGGAATCCAGCCCGACGGCGGCATGAGTCCGAGCGGGAAGAGAATCAGCTTGGGCGCCTGCATGTCCCGCACCCACGGGGCGATCGGCGGTGTCTTGTCACCGCCGAGCGCGGTGACGAGAGGGTTGGTCATGCCCTCGACGAGGAGGGGGAGCGGCTGCTCGTAGTTGTCCTCGCTGCTGGTCGCCGCGGCGGCTGCACCCATCATCGCCGGCGTCGTCGACGCCGGTTTCCCGTCGGGTGTGAAGGTTCCGGACACCCGCACCGCGGACATGTCGACATAGCGGGTGACCGAGTCGACGCCGCCGCGCGTCATCGGACGGCTGGCGTCGAAGGCGCGTCGCCCGGCGATGTACTGGCGCTCACCGATCAGTTCGCAGTTGCGCTTGTTGTCCGTGGTCGGCCCACTCGGCGTGAACCACTTGAGGGAGAGGTTCGGCGTCATGTCACCCGAGTTCGTCTGTGGGAAAGCCGCGACGAAGCCCGGTCGGGTGCGCTCCCACAGGTAGCTGGCGTACCCCTTGTTGTCGCCGGCGATCAGCACGTTGTGGTCGGCCAGCGAGGTGCCATGGGTCGAGAACCAGGTGATGGCCCCGACGTCCTTGCCGCTGGTGTGCCGCAGGCGCAGGACGGTGACCTGCGGATCGATCGCATTGGGGAACAGCTTCTTCTCCGACGACGGGTTGGCGTCGAAGGCGACCTTGGACCGGTTCGCGCTGGCGTTGTGTAGTTCCTCGCGGCCGATGGTGATCGTACCGGGGGCCAGGTTCTCGTGCGCCCGCACGATGGCGGCGAACATACCGTTGACCTCGGCGTCGTAGGAGTTCTTCTTGAAGCCGAAGGCGGCGAGCGAATACGCGTGGTCCCAGGCGGTTCCGCCGCAGGAGGCGTGCGAATGCTGCGCGTTGAGGTTGACGTTCGCCTCGGTGTAGATCGAGCCGAAACGCTTGCTCAGCTTCTCCATCAGCCCCATGTGGTGCGACTGGAAAAGGCAGGCGATGTCGGCGGTCAGGAAGACCACGCGCTTGCCGGTCGCCTGGTCGACGATGATGTAGGCACGCGCCCAGCATCGTTGGAGAAGTCCGGCCGCGACCTGCTCGGGGTTGGAGTAGCCCATCATGCCCTGTCCGGCGACGGCACCCGTGACGTCGCCGATGCCGCAGCCGACGAGGTAGTCCGTCGAATCGGCCGGAGCCGCCGACGCCTTACCGGCCCGGCCCGTGTTCAGCGCCAGGCCGGCGCCCGCGGCGGTCACCGCCGCACCGGCGATCAGTTGTCTCCGTGTCACGTTCACGTAGTGGGTCCCTTTCCGGCGTTCTCTGGGGCGTCGACGATGTGAGTCGACAGGTTGGTGACCGTGGCGTCGGCGATGAGGTCGCAGACGGTGCGGTCGCGGATGTTGAGGTACGACAGGGTGATTCCGTCGGTGGCGGCGAGGATGAGCGGTGCCAGTTCGGTGGTGGGCCGGTCCCAGCCGGTGCCGGTGACCGTGGCGACGCCGTCGAGTGCTCCGGCGATCGCCTCGTAATACCGGAGGTACATCTGTGCGCCGAGGTCGCTCAGACCGTCGGTCTGCCTGGCGTACTGGTTGAGCGAGATCATCGCCTGCTCACGGTCGGGGTCGGCCTGCACTCCGTCGATGTAGGCAGAGAGCGCGGTCTGGAGAATCGCCAGCACGCCGGCCCGTCCCGGCAAGATGTCCTGGGTGCCCTCGCCGAGCGCCGCACCCACGGCGCTGAGCTCCTTCTCGGTTCCGTGCTCGACGAGTGCGGCGAGGAGTTCGTCACGGGTGGCGAACACGTAATGGAAGGTCGACAGCGTGACGCCGGCCTCCGCGCAGATCGCTCGCGTGGTCGCGCCGTCGACCCCGCGTCGGGCGATCACCCGAAATGCGGACTCCAGCAGTAGTTCTCGCCGTTCCTCGACAGGCATCCTCATGGTCGTGGCACCGTCACCGCAGTTGGGTCATCTGAGGTCATCGAGGATCTCGCGTGCCGCACGACGGCCCGAGCGCACCGCGCCGTCCATGTAACCGGTCCAGTGGTCCGAGGTCTCCGTCCCGGCCCAGTGGATGGGGCCGACGGGCTCGCGGAGTGCGGGGCCGTATCTGGTTAGTGTCCCCGGTCGGCTGACGGCGACCGGGCCGCCGCGCGACCACGGTTCGAGGTCCCACTTGAACACACCGTGGTCGATGAAATCCCGTGCCTCGGGACCGAAGTACTCGACGAAGTTGGCGATGCACTCCCTGACCAGCGTGGATTCGGGTGCGTGGTCGAGGCGTCGCATCGCGTCGGCCGAGATGAAGCCCATCAGGATGTGCTGGTTGTCGGCGTAGCTCTCGAAGGTGACATCGATGGGGCGTCCGGACCCGTAGACCTGCCCGGACAGACCTTTGTCCCGCCAGCACGGTCGACGGTAGATCGCCGCGAACTTGCTGACCGCACCCATCCGGTAGCCGCGGTGGATCCCGATGCGTGCGGCGGGAAGCCCTGGGCGGTAGTCGATCTGGCCGGCGATGGCGGGGGACATGGCGACGATGACACGGCGGGCGCGGTGGGTTCCGGCGTCGCCGGTGACGGTCGCGATGCCGTCGGAATACGAGATCGACCGGACGGGCGCGTGGTAGACCACGTTCGCGGCGAGCTCGCGGGCCATCCGCAGCGGGATGAGTGCGGCGCCCCCTTCGAAGAGCCGCTCCTGCGCCCCGCCGTCGGTGCTCAGGAGTCGGACGAGGGTCCCGGGATTCTGTTCGTCACCGGATGCCGCGATGTAGTTGAGGTAGTAGAGCGCGGACACCTCGTCGGGCCGGACGGACAGTGGCGCCGACATCGCGATCTGCACCAGGTCGCGCGCCGTCTGGGTGTCGGCGATCTGGTGGGTGTACTGCCCCCACGTGATCGAGTCCAGGTAGGCGGCGTTCGGGTGTTTCCACGGTTCGCCGACGGGGAATCCGGCCAGTGCATCGGCCTGCGCCCGGGCCAGGGCGGCACCCGCCTGTCCGAGGTCGGCGACGGCCGGTACCGGCAGGGCGGCGGGTACGCGCGTCGTGCCGGTGCGGCTGACGAAGATGCTGTCGCCGGCGTTGTAGGTGCGCAGGGTTCGGACGTCGTACTCGCGCGCCAGTCCGGCGATGTGACCCTGTGTCGGACCGATGAATTCGGCCCCGGCGTCGAGCGTGGCACCCAGCCTGGGCGAGGCGATGTTGTGCACGCGGCCGCCCGCGCGTTCCCGGGCTTCCAGCACGGTGACCGAGGCTCCCGCGGCTTTGAGAGCCTTCGCAGCAGCGAGTCCGGACAGTCCTGCTCCGACGACGATGACGTCGACGATCCCCGACGGTGCCGCCGATGCCCGTCCGGAACCGACGAGCGAAGCCCCCGCCACCGCGCCGGTCACCGCCAGCGTTCCGCCGAGGAAGTTCCGGCGTGAGAGGTGTGTGCTCATGTGATCCCCCGATCTCCTGGTGGCGCGAGAGTATCGACCACATGTTCAGGTCAGATGACCTGAAGTATCGAGAGAGTAACAGGGAAGTGTGAGGTGCGACACCCCGCTACACACGTAGAATCGCCACTTCCGGCACAGCGCTGCTTGGGAGTAGCGCCGGTGTGCCCGAAGTGGCGATGAAGCGGAGACTTATCTGCGCGCGCGATCATCACGGCGCGCACTCGGGCGCGGCCGCGGAATCAGGGACCGGAAATCAGTCCTTGTTGCCGGGGATTCCGACCATGAATCCGACCCCGATGATGATGCACGAGATCAGCGCGACGACGAACATGACCCAATAGGCTGGCATGTGCCTCACGGTACTGCGGGAGATGTTCGTCCGCAGCTACTCCGGGATCATTGAGGTCCAAGTACCCGCAGGTCGTGGGCACAAGGTTGCGAGGAGGATCGAGGCGAGGGTGGCTTCGGCGTCGGAGGCGTTGCGCAGGTCGATGACTTGGCGCAGGTGCAGGCGTGGCTGATCGCCGGACGCCGGGTCGGGTCCGTGGATTTCGGTGCGCACCTGTTCAAGGTGCTCGGCGAAGCGTCGGGGTATGTCGGGTCGCCGGTTGATGCGTTCGGGATTCGGAGGCGCGCCGGGTTCGGCGTTGAGCCGCCAGGCGCAACGGCCCGCGTCGGGGCCCTCGCGGACCATGCGGGTGGTGTATTGGCCGGGTTGCCCTCCGACCATCCGATTGTGTTTCGGACACGCGGGTGCGAGGTCGGTGATGTCGGTGAGTCCGCCGAGGCCCCAATCGAGTTGGGCGTGATGCATTTCCACGTGTGCTGCGGATAGGTCGCAGTCGGGTGTGGAGCAGACCTCGCCGTCGGGTCGGGCGAAGGACACCAGTCGTTGTTCGCGGGTGGCCAGGCGTTTGCCGCGTCCGAAGTACAGCGGTATCGCGGTGGCGTCTTTGAACACGGCCAGCCAGTGTTGGGCGTCGGCGGCGAGGTCGATGAGGTCGGGGATGGGGATCAAAGTGCCGGTGGCGGTGGTGGCGAACCCGGCTTCGCGGATCAGATCGTTGAGGTCGGCTTTGACGATCACCTGTATCGGCAACCCGCGGTGACTCTTGCCGAGCAGGCCGTCCTCGA
>NZ_WXYI01000025.1:0-50513 GCF_009872315.1 Gordonia sp. YY1
CTCCGGATCGATTTTCTTAGGCATGTGCCCATCCTTCCTGACTCAGAAGGAAGCGGCATCAAACCTGGGGTGATTCACCCTCTGGGGCGTCGTGGTCGTGGTCACGACATCTGGATGGGGATGGAAGCCTGCGAAGGTTGTTGGCCGCAATGTCTTTGGAGGACGAGGGAGGCAAGGACGGTACCGAGGTGGTGACGCGCCCCGGCGAGGTCGCCGATCGCAGCGAGGTGGCGGACGAGACCGATGTGTGCGGCGAGGTGGCGGCGTCGGTTCGAGGTGACGCTGAAGTGATGGGCGCGGTGGAAGAACTGGTGGGCCGAGTATGGCGTGGGTGCCCGGTAGACGTCGCGCATGGCATGCAGATACTGACGACGGTGGTCGTCCGGGGGCGAGTGCGTCCCCCTCGGGTTCTCGGTCACAGCGCATCCCTCGAACTAGTACGCGCAGGCTGGGTCAACCCGCGTCATCTAACTACTATAGGGCCTAGTAATTGGCGGCGCGGTGGGTGCTGGAGTTGCGGCGTCACGGACGAGCCCCTGGGGCATACTGGCTGGTGGTGCAGGTGGCGGACCGCCGGGAAGGTGTATTGAGCGTGGGTCTCAGCGAGCACGACGGCGGGCGTCGAGGATCGAGGCGAACGATGGGTGAGCATCCATGAGTGCAGCGGTGGTGCTAGTTGTTGCCGCAGGTGTGCTGGGCTGGCTGTGGCCTCGATGGATGGTTCGGGTGCAGGGCCGTATCGATGCTCGTTGGGTGTTGGTGGCCTGGCCGGCCGCGCAGGTCGTGTTTGCGTTGTTGTGGGTGGGAGCTGTTGTGACGCTGGCGGTTCCCGGTCATTTCGGCATCCATTCGTTGTCTGAGGTGGTGTCGTGTCTGCGGGTGTTGTCACACGGCGCATCCCCGCGGGTGGAAGCGATCTCTGGTGGCGTGCTGGCGGTGGTGACCGTGGCAGCGATTGTCCGAGCGGTGACGATCGCGGTGCGATCGGCGGTGCGGATGCGTGGTGCTCGTGAGGAGTATCTTCAGTCGTTGCGGTTGGTGGGCGCCCGCAGTGAGCGCTATCCCGATGTGTGGTGGCTCGCCGACGGGCGGCCGATGGCGTTTTGTCTGCCGGGCAAGGATGCCGGCATTGCCGCCACGACCGGGTTGCAGGCGGCGTTGTCCGGTGAGGAACTCGATGCCGTCGTTGCTCATGAGCGCGCACACCGGCGGCAACGTCATCACACCGTGGTGTTGGCGGCCCGCGCTCTCGGGCGTGCGTTCCCGCTGATTCCGTTGTTCAGCCGCGCGGGCCGTGAGGTCGCCGGCTTGGTCGAGCAAGCCGCCGATGCCCGCGCGGCCCAGCTGGTGGGTGCGCGGGCGGTCTGCTCGGCGTTGGGAACGTTGGCCCGTTCGGGACCTGTAGCGGGCCCGGTGGGTGTGTTGTCGATCAGCGATTCGTCGTCGGTGGGGCCTCGGTTGAGCCGCTTGGACTCCGGTCACCGGTGCCGGTCGCGACGTCATCATGTGGGTGCTGCCGCGGCGGTGGCTGGTGTGGTGGCGGTGCCGACCACGCTAGCGGTGTCCGGTGTCGTCTCGGCGATGGTGATCGCGATGTGTGTGTAGCCGAGACCGACCCGGGCAGGTCCGACCGCTAGGGGTTGTTGAGAAGCTGCTGCATCCTCGCAATTTCGCTCTCCTGATCAGTGACGATCTGACGTGCCAGAGCGATCGCCTCGGGCGATTGGCCGTCTTGAATCTCGGTCTTGGCCATGGCGATGGCGCCGCGATGGTGTTCGATCATCTGCGTCAGGAACAGGCGCGACGCCTCGGCTCCTTGCGCGTCGCGTAGCTGCTGCATCTGTTCTGGCGACATCATGCCCATCATCGACGGCATCGGGGAGGAACCCGGCGCCATCGACGTACCCATGTCCATGTTGTGTCCCTGGCCCTCGAGTGGGGCTCCCCATTGCTTCAGCCACGACTGCATCTGCTCGATCTCAGGCTGCTGAGCGTCTTTGATCTGCTGGGCCAGACTGACGACCTGGGGGTTGATGTTGTCCTTCTCCAACAGGATGTCGCTCATCATGATCGCCTGGGTGTGGTGCGGGATCATCTGCTGGGCGAACGAGATGTCCGCGCTGTTGTGTTCGGCAGAGGCCGCCGCTGACGATTCGGTACTGACCGTGCTGGTACCCATCCCCGACATCGAGGAATGATCCTCAGTCGAGGTGTCCGAACACGCGGCCACCACTGTCAGAACAGCCGCCGCGGCAGCAACGACGACACCGGTTCGTGTGACTCTCATCGATCTCCTCCTCAAGAGTGATACTTCGCCACCGCCCGGCGGCGCTTCGATAACAATTCTACTAACACCGATAGTAGTTAGTCGCCTGCCCGCACCCACAAAACGGGCGGTGAACTGCGCAAACAAAGCCACCAATGCCCGATTAGTTCGCTTCGTAGTGGAGCCGCGTGTGACTGGTGGGGCACAAGTGACTTGTGGTGTGATCTCGCGGGTACACGCATGGCACTCGTGCGTGGGTCTACGACGTCCGCGGGAAAGGTCCGACCGCATGCAGATGGTGTTGACATCGCTACGGGTCAAGGCGGGGCAGCAGTGGGGCCCCAAAGCGCTGGGGGTGGCAGCGGCGGTGTGTGTGGGTGTTGCGCCTGTGATTGCCACCGCACCGGCGGCGGCCTCGACCGATGGACATGTGGCCGGGGAGCTGATCGCGATCGTGCAGGACTCGGTGAAGGCCGCTTTGGGTGGTGCCGCGGCTGCGAATTTGGGGAAGCCGATCACGCAGACGGCGTCCTGCCTGGGCGCTCAGGCCCAGTCGGGCAGCGTCGGCGATGCGGGCAGTGCAGCCGCACTGCAGTGCTTCGGCACGTTTTCGCTCATTGATCCGATAGACGGGTTCCGGATCATCGACGCGTTACCGCTGGCTCGGCTGGTAGCCACCCTGATCGCCGCAATCGTGCCGCACGATCCGAACGAGCCGCATGGCCCCCAGCCGCAGGAACCCGGAACGCCGACACCGCTGCTGCCCGGTAGTGGCGGTGCGGTGGCGCCGACTGCGGGCGAGATCACGTCCACCTTCGGTGACGGACGGGGCCATCAGGGCATTGATATCGGCAATGATCTGGGCGCGCCCATTGTCGCGATAGCTGACGGGGAGGTCATCACCTCCGGACCTGCCGAGGGGTTCGGGTTGTGGATGCGGATCCGGCACGATGACGGCACGATCACCACCTACGGCCACAACGACGAGAATCTGCTCGAGCAGGGCGCGCGAGTACGGATGGGCCAATCGATCGCCACAGTGGGCAACCGTGGGGTCTCGACCGGCCCGCATCTGCATTTCGAGGTTCTCGACCCGACGGGAGTCAACGTCGATCCGGCACAGTGGCTGGCCGATCGCGGGGTGGTTCTGGCGATGGCCGCTGATGCAGACGCCCGCGCGCCGGGGCCGGTGGTGCCGCAGTGGGTCGGCGAACCACGCCTGTGACGAACCCGGCGTGGTGGGTGGCTCAGGAACGAACGAGGCGAGCGATGGCCGCCGAGGCTTCAGCGATCTTCTCCTGCGCCTCGTCCCCGCCGGCGTGGGCGGCATCGAGCACACAGTGGGTGAGATGGTCGTCGAGCAAACCCAGCGCGACCCCCTCCAGCGCCTTGGTCAGCGCCGAAATCTGGGTCAGGATGTCGATGCAGTACTGCTCCTCGTCGACCATCCGATAGATACCTCGGGATTGCCCCTCGATGCGCTTGAGGCGGGCCAGGTATTTGCCCTTATCGCTGATGTAACCGTGGGAAGAGTGTTCCGAGGCAGAGGATTCTTCCGGGGTGGAGGATTGTCCCGGTGCGGACGCAGCGGTCATGGACTCACCTTCTCAATGGATCTCGGTCGGTTGTGCTGCAGTCCACGCACTGTACTCGCGCCTGGCTGCAGGTCGAGTCGGCGTAACAGTTGCGCGTTGAGTGCGACCACGACCGTCGAGGCTGACATCAGAATCGCTCCGACCGACATCGGCAGGACGAACCCGATGGGCGCGAGAATTCCGGCGGCCAGCGGTACAGAGATCAGGTTGTATCCCGCTGCCCACCACAGGTTCTGCTTCATTTTTCGGTAGCTGGCGTCCGACAGCTCGATGACCGACAGCACCGAGCGGGGGTCGTCGCTGGCGAGGATGACCCCGGCCGAGGCGATCGCGACGTCGGTGCCGGCCCCGATCGCGATGCCCACATCGGCCTGGGCCAGGGCGGGGGCGTCGTTGACGCCGTCGCCCACCATCGCCACCTTGCGGCCTTCGTGCTGCAGTTCGGCCACCTTGCTGGCTTTGTCTTCCGGCCGTACACCGGCGAACACCCGATCGATACCGAGGTCGTGAGCGACGGTGTGCGCCACTGCTTCGGCGTCGCCGGTAATCATCACAACCTCGACCCCGCGGGCGTGCAGCACCTCGACGGCTTGGCGGGATTCCCCGCGCACCTCATCAGCAAGTTTGAGAGCTCCAATCAGCTCAGTGTCGCGGGTGACATGCAGGATGATTGCGCCGTCGGCGCGCCAGCGATCAGCGATGGCCAGTTCCTGATGGCCCTGTTCCTCGAGCATGCGGGGCCCGCCCACCCGCACTGTGGCGCCCTCGACGCGAGCGGTCACACCGACCGCCGGTGACGAGGTGAAGTCGGTGGCCGCCGGCACCGGCCGCGCGCGGTCTCCGGCAGCTGCGACAATCGCTCGCGCCAACGGGTGCTCACTGTCGGCTTCGGCGCTGGCGGCCAGGGCGAGCACGGTGTCCTCATCGACGCCGTCGGCGGCCGCGATCTCGATGACCGTGGGCTCACCCTTGGTCAGGGTTCCGGTCTTGTCGAACAGCACCGCATCCACAGTGCGCATGGCCTCAAGTGCCAACCGGTCTTTAACCAGCACGCCGCCGCGGGCGGCGCGTTCGGTGGCAATGGCCACCACCAGGGGGATAGCCAAGCCGAGTGCGTGCGGGCAGGCGATGACCAGCACGGTGATGGTTCGAATCACCGCCTGGTCGGGTTGGCCGATGACCGTCCACACGATGGCGGTGATGATCGCTGAGCCGAGCGCGAACCAGAACAGCAGCGCTGCAGCGGAATCGGCCAGCCGCTGGGCGCGGGAGGTGGAGTTCTGCGCGTCTGCCACCAGGCGCTGAATCCCGGCCAGCGCCGTGTCATCGCCGGTGGCGGTGATCTGGACCCGCAGCCCCGAGTCGGTGGCCACCGTGCCGGCCACCACCTGATCGCCGATGCCGCGGCGCACCGTGCGCGATTCTCCGGTGACCATGGATTCATCGAGCTCGGCCGAGCCGTCTACGACGCGACCGTCGGCCGGCACGCTGGCCCCCGGGCGCACGATCACCACATCTCCGACCTGCAGCTCACTGGGAGCAACCGTGGTGATCTGGTCGCCATCGACGCGTTCGGCCTCATCGGGCAGCAGCGCGGCCAGCGAGTCCAGGGCCGAGGTCGTCTGGGCCAGCGACCGCATCTCGATCCAATGCCCCAACAGCATGATCACGATGAGCAGCGCCAGTTCCCACCAGAAGTCCAGTTCGTGGTGCAACACACCGATGCTCGCACCCCAGGACGCCACGAAGGCCACCGTGATCGCCAAGGCGATCAACAGCATCATTCCCGGTGCACGCGACCGCAGTTCTGAATAGGCGCCTACCAGGAACGGCCGCCCACCCCAGCAGTACATCACCGTACCCAGCACCGGTGAGACCCACTTCAACACTTCACCATCGGGTAGGTCATAGCCGATGAGCATCGCGAACATGGGCGAAAAGGCCACGACCGGCACAGCCAGGGCCAGCATGATCCAGAACAGCCGCCGGAACTGCCCGGCGTGATCACCATGCCCCCCATGCCCAGCGTGATCATGGTCTGCGCGGGCGCGCTCAGCATGGTGATCGTGGTGGTTGTGTGACGCTGCGGCGAGTTGGCCGTGGTGGCGTTCATCGGCGGCGTCGTGACCGACGTGCTCAGGGGAAGAGTGCTCGTTCATGCCGCTACCTTATACCCCTTGGGGGTATACGTCGAGGGGTTGGTGGGTGGAACTGTGGACGATGAGTGGGGCGGGCTGGTGAAGGCGCGCAGCCGCAGGCTGTTACTGACGACGAACACGCTGGACAACGCCATGGCGGCCCCGGCCAGCATGGGGTTGAGCAGTCCCAGCGCGGCCAGCGGTATCGCGGCGACGTTGTAGGCGAATGCCCAGAACAGGTTCATTTTGATCGTTTTCAGAGTGGTGCGTGCCAAGGCGATCGCGTCGGCGGCAGCGTTGAGGTCGCCGCGGACCAGGGTGATGTCAGCGGCATGCATGGCGGCGTCGGTGCCGGTGCCCATCGCCAGCCCGAGATCGGCGTGGGCCAGGGCAGCGGCGTCGTTGACGCCGTCGCCGATCATGGCCACAACCTTGCCGTCGGATTGCAGGTCGGTGATGACGGCGGCTTTGTCGGCCGGCAAGACGTTAGCGATGACGGTGTCGATACCGACCTCAGCGGCCACGGCATCGGCGACGGTCTGGTTGTCGCCGGTCAACAGGATGGGCGTCATACCCAGTGCGGCGAGCCGGGCGATGGCGTGTGCGCTGGTGGGTTTGATCGCATCGGCGACCGCCAGGACCGCATGGGCGCGGCCGTCCCAGGCGACGAGTACGGCGGTCTGTCCGGCTTCTTCGGCGGCGGTCTGCGCCTCGTTGAGGTGAGGGTCATCCACGGCGATGCCGTGTTCGGCCAGCAGCGTCGGACGCCCGACGGTGACCACACGTCCCTGGACCAGACCGCGCACGCCTCGACCTTCGAAGTTGCGGAAGTCGTCGACCTCGTCGAGCGGCCCGACTTCGGCGGCTGCACCAGCAGCGATGGCGGCCGCGACGGGGTGCTCGGAGGCATTCTCCACCGCCCCCGCGAGGGCGAGCACGTCTTCGCGAGTGGTGGAGGGAGCAGTGGTGACCTGGACGAGTGTCATCTGTCCCGTGGTGACCGTGCCGGTTTTGTCGAGGACAACGGTGTCGACGGTTCGGGTGGATTCGAGGACTTCGGGGCCTTTGATCACGATGCCGAGTTGGGCTCCGCGGCCGGTACCGACCAGAAGTGCGGTCGGGGTGGCCAGTCCCAGAGCGCAGGGGCAGGCGATGATCAGCACAGCGACCGCGGCGGTGAACGCCGCTTGCAGGGGATAGCCGGCGCCGATCCACGCGCCGAGGACAGCGATGGCGACGGCGATGACCACCGGCACGAAGACACTTGAGATCCGGTCGGCCAGTCGCTGGGCGTGGGCTTTGCCGGTCTGGGCGCGTTCGACCATCGCGGCCATTTGCGCGAGTTGGGTGTCCGCTCCCACGCGGGTCGCCCGCACCCGCAGGTGCCCGCCGGCGTTGACCGTTCCGCCGGTCACGGTGTCGGCGGGGGCGACCTGGACTGGCATCGACTCGCCGGTGACCATGCTGGCATCGACTGCCGAGGTGCCGGACACCACCACACCGTCGCTGGCGATCTTCTCGCCGGGGCGCACATTGAACTCGTCGTCAATGGCGAGCTCGCCGATCGGGATCCGATGCTGGTGGCCGTCCCTGATCACTGTGACGTCTTTGGCGCCCAGCTCCAACAAGGCCCGCAACGCCGCACCGGCGCGCCGTTTGGACCGCTTCTCGAAGTATCGGCCGGCCAGGACGAACATCGTGACCCCCGCGGCTACCTCAAGGTAGATGTTGCCTGCACCGTCAGAAGCGCTGACCGTCAGGGTGAATCCTTTACCGGACTAGGATGGCAGGAGCTCGCCAGCAATGCGTTTGCCGCAATCATCTGCTGACGACCGTCTCCCGAACCGACGCGCCAACGAAGGCGTGACTGCTCTTGTCAGAGCTTGATCTTGACATTGTCACCGCGGCTGATTGCTTCGGCGATGCTGGTCAAAGTCGGCTCGACGAGGGCGGTGCCAAGCTTGCGTTGCAGCGCTCGCTTGACCGTGGCTACGGGCTGGCCTTTGCACTGGCGGTAGACGGCGTCGACCTCCCGCTGCATGTTTCCCGCAACCTGCTTCGCGAGCTTCTTCTCGAAGTTCGGATCCATCGTGAATCCAGCCATGTCGTCCCCCTTGTGGTCACCACTTGAGTGATCACGATCGTATCTGCGGGCACCGACACCAACCCCGCCATCAGCGTCTACCTGACCATCCGCCTGACGAGGTAGCGAGCGTCACGGCCGACTCCCCGTAAAGATGCGGAGGAGAGGCTGCGCTGCCATTCGAGGCCGATGTAGCCGAGTCCGGTGTGGGTGGTGGACAGGCCTTTCCGTTGCCGGGGGCGCCCGTCCTGGTCGAGAGCACCGATACCGGCGAGGTAGGGCAGGTGGGGTGTGTATCCGGTGGCAAGGACGATCGCGTCGACGTCGCTGGAGGTGCCGTCGGGCCATACGGCGGTGTCGCCGTCGAGTCGGGTGAACATCTCGCGGGCAACGGGTTGGGATGCGGCGAGGGCGGCGCGGTAGCGGCCGGTGTCGAAGACCGGCACGGTGGGCGGGTTGGTGATCCGGTGCCCGATGGGGAGGGCGTCGATGCCGGTGATGGTGAACCAGAAGTGCATGTCGCGGCCGAGGGGGCGTTGCGGGGCGAACTTCACCGGTGTGCGGCTGGCGAGGGTGACTGTGGTGGTGTCGGCGAGTTCCGCGGCGATCTGGACCGCGGAGTTGCCGGCGCCGACGACGATGACGTTCTCCCCGGTGTGGTCGGCGGGGGTGCGGTAGGTGCTGGCATGCAGCAGTTTTCCGGTGAACGTGTCTTGTCCTGGCAGTGCCGGGAGGTGGGGTGAGCCGAATCCGCCTGTGGCGGCGACGAGCCGGGGTGCGGTGAAGGCGGTTCCGATGTCGGTGTGGGCGGTGAAGGTGTGGCCGTCGTGGTCGACGGCGTCGACCCGGTGGTTGAGGTGGATGTCGACGTCGAGGCCCTTGGCGTAGCGGCGCAGGTAGTCGACGACTTCGTCGCGGTGCGGGTAGTGGTCGGGGTCGCCGGGGAAGGAAAGCCCGGGTAGGGAGCTGTATTTCGCGGGCGAGAACAGGGTGAGGCTGTCGTAGTAGTGCGGCCAGGATCCGGCGGTGTCGTCGGAGGCTTCGAGGATCGCGGCGGTCAGGCCACGCTGGCGGAGGGAGTGGGCAGTGGCCAGGCCGGACTGGCCGGCGCCCACGATGAGGGCGTCGTAGTGGGACATGTGGGGGTCCTTCGAATCAGGGAGTGGCGTCGACGGTGCGGCGGGGGACGCTGGCGGCCGCGACGAGGGCTGCGAGGAGTGCGATGGCACCGAGGACGAGGTAGGCGTGGGCGTAGCTGCCGGTCCAATTCGACAGGGCGGTGCCGGCCCACGGGGCGAGTGCCATCACGATGACGATGGGGGCGGACATCAGGCCGTTGAGGCGGCCGTAGTGGACGGCGCCCCACCGGTCGGTGATGGCGGTGGCTTGGACGAGGGTGAACAGTCCACGGATCAGTCCGGCGCCGATCGCGACGGTGATCAGGGTCACGACCGTGGTCACGACACCCAGTAGTGCGGTGCTGACGGCGGTCGCGACGAGAACACCTATGGCACGGCTGCGAGCCGAGGTACGGGCCGCGAGGGGCAGGTAGCCGATGCGGCCGAGGAGCTGTCCCGCCCCACTCAGGCCGAGGGTCAAAGCCGCCAGAGACGGGGAGAAGCCTTGTTCGATGAGCAGCGGCACGAGGTTGAACACGCCAGCGAAGGCGGCGAACGCGCCGAGGCTCAAGGCGGCGACGAGGGCGAGGAACGCGGGGCTGCGGGAGGCGTCGCGGTGATCGGCCGCGTCTCCGTGCGCCGGTGCCGGTGGGTGCGGCCAGCGCCCGCGCAGCCCCCACAGGTGGGCGGGGATGGTGATGACGGCGAGGATCGCCGCGAGGATGAGATAGGTGGCGCGCCAGTCGGTTCGCTCGACCAGCGTCGCGGCGAGCGGGGCGAAGACGGTGCTCGCCAGGCCCGCGGCGAGGGTGAGGATCATCAGCGCCTTGACGTAGCTGTCGCCGTACCAGCGGGTCAGCGCCGCGAACGCGGGCGGGTAGAGAACGCCGCCCATCGCGATGCCGGCGAGGATCCAGCCGGCGTAGAACGTCGGCAGGTTGTGTGCGGTCGCGATGAGGAGCAGTGCGGGCACGGCGAGTACGGAGCCGGCGGTCATGATGGCGCGCGGGCCGATGCGGTCGATGATGCGGCCGACGGGGATGCCGGTGAATGCGGCGGCGAGCTGGCCGATCGAGAACGCGGCCATGATCGTCTGTAGGGACCAGCCGGTGTCGTCCGCGATGGACACCGACAGCACGGGGAAGGCGTAGTAGAGGATGCCCCAGCTGGTGATCTCCGTCAGGCACAGGATCGCCAAGACCCGCCGCAGACCAGCCGCGGGAAGGGTGTCGGTCTGCGGCGGGGCCTTGGTGTCCGTCATCGGGCTATCGTGACCCGCCGGGTGCGGTCAGGGTCACCAACTCTGGCTGCGGCGCGCCGCAGCAGCCGCCTTCCGAGGCGTCGGCGTCGGGCTCGTCGAATACCCCTGCGCCGCCGCAGACCCCGGTTTCGGGGAGGATCAGCTCGACGCGGGCGGCGGCCTCGTGGTCACCGGCGATCGCGGCGGCGATGCTGCGGACCTGCTCGTACCCGGTCATGGCCAGGAACGTCGGTGCGCGGCCGTAGCTCTTCATTCCGGCCAGGTAGAAGCCGGGTTCGGGGTGGCTGAGTTCCTCGGCGCCGTGCGGGTAGACGGTGCCGCAGGAGTGCACGTTCGGGTCGATCAGCGGGGCCAGCTCGATCGGGGCCTGCAGGACCGGATCGAGGCCGAGGCGGATCTCCGACAGCCAGGACAGCTCGGGCCGGAAACCGGTGAGCACCACGACACGGTCGACACCGTCGACCCGCTGACCGTTGTCGGAGGTCAGGGCAACCCGGTCCTGATCGGCGGGTTCGACTGCGGCGGTGCGGAACCCGGTGACGACGTTCAGCAGGCCGTCGTCGACGGCCTTCTTCGCCTTCAGGCCCAGGGCGCCGCGGGCGGGCAGCTGGTCGGATTCGCCGCCACCGAATGTGGAGGCGACGTCGCCGCGGCGCAGGATCCAGGTGATCCGGGTGCCGGGTGCTTCCTTCTCGAGCGCGGCGAGGGCAACGATGGCGTTCAGTGCCGAGTGGCCGCCGCCGGCGATCGCGGTGTGCTTGCCCGCGTACTGCGCGCGCACTTCCCGGTCGTCGAGGTCCGGGACGCGGTAGGAGATGACGTCGGCCGCGGCCTTCTCGCCGAGCGCGGGTAGTCCTTCGCCGCCGAGCGGGTTCGGGGTGCCCCAGGTGCCGGAGGCGTCGATGACCGCCTGCGCAAGCACACGTTCCTCGGTGCCGTCGGCGCGGCGGATGTGCACGGACAGCGGTTCGGTGTCGCGGCCGGAGTCGACGACGAGGTCGCGGCCGCGGCGGGCGACGCCGATGACCTCGGTGCCGAACTGCACGGCGTCACCGAGTGCGGCGGCGAGCGGGACGAGGTAGTCGCGGACCCACTCCTGCCCGGTCAGATACGCCTCATCGTCGGGGGCATTCCAGCCGGTCTGGTCGAGCAGGCGGCGGGCGGCGGGGTCGATGACCTCGGCCCAGCGGGAGAACAGTCGCACGTGGTTCCACTCGGCCACGGCAGCTCCTGCGCGGGGGCCCCGCTCGAAGACCAGCGGGGTGAGCTGGCGTTCGCGCAGTTCGGCGGAGGCGGCCAGACCGATGGGTCCGGCACCGATCACGACGACGGGCAAGTCGTTCATCATTCGACCTTTCATCGATGTTCTTCGATCAATGCCCACAGTATCGATGGCCATCGATGAATGCAACCATCGATGCCGATCGATATACTGAGTTCATGGTTACGTCCACTGAGTCCGCCGAGTGCCGTGTCCCGCCGAGTGCAGGTGCCGGGCATCCGTCGGCCGGTTTGGCGGCCGAGGACGCGGCCACCTACGCCGGTTGGTTCGCCTGCCTGGCCGAACCGACCCGTGTCCGGCTTCTCCACGAGGTCGCCAGCACCCCGGCCGGCGTCAGCATCGGGGAGCTGGCCACACGGCTGGGCATCGGCCAGCCGACCATCTCGCACCACGTCCGCAAGCTCGCCGACGTCGGCTTCGTGACCGTCCACAAGGACGGCACCAGCTCCGTCGTGGTGGTCAACCCGGCGTGCTGCACCGGCCTGCCGAGCGCGGCCGACGCAGTCATGGGCCTGCTCACCCAGCGCCCGTGCTGCCCGGACGATCTCCCCGGCGACGTGACCGTTCGACCGATGACCGACGAGGACTGGCCCGCCGTGCGCCGCATCTACAGCGACGCCATCGCCACCGGTCTCACCACCTTCGCCACCGAGGTGCCGCCTCGGAAGACGCTGGACACCCAGTGGCTCCCGGATCACCGGTGGGTCGCCGAGATCGACGGCACCGTCGTCGGCTGGGCCGCCCTAACCCCCGCGTCGCCCCACGAGCACTTCCGCGGGGTCGCAGAAAGCGCGGTCTGTGTCGCCGAAGGCTGGCGCGGCCGCGGCGTCGGCAAGGCCCTGCTCCGAACGCAGGTGATCGCCGCCGACCAGGCCGGCCTGTGGACGCTACAGACCTCGGTCTTCCCGGAGAACCGGGCCGCGATCGCGCTGCACCACTCCGCCGGGTTCCGCACCGTCGGGGTCCGCGAACGCATCGCCCAACTCGGCGGCGAGTGGCGCGACACCGTCCTGCTCGAACGACGATCCGAGACCGAGGCCGCCACCAGCTGCGCGGCGTTCTGACCGTCGTGGACATCGAGCTGCTCTACTTCGACGGCTGCCCCAACTGGCAGATCGCCCGGGACCAGATCGCCGAGGCCCTCGCCGCGACCGGGAACGCCGGAACGCCGATCGTGCTCCGGGCGATCGACACCCAGGACGAGGCAGAACGCGAAGCGTTTCCGGGATCGCCCACCATCCGCATCGACCGGGTCGACGCGTTCGGGCCGACCACCGGGGTGGGACTGACCTGCAGGGTCTACCACACCGCCAACGGCCCCGCCGGAGCACCGACAGTTCCCGACCTCGTCGAGGCGCTCCGCCAGGCGGAGCTGCGGCGACACTGACGTCAGACACTCAGTCCGCGTATGCGGACCGTGCGTTCGAGCATCGTCGAAATGTCGAATTGGCGGAAACCGACCCGATCAGTGACCTCGCGAGTGAGGGCAAAGATGCCCGCTCGTTCCGCCCACAGCGCAGCACTGCACCGAAGGCGACACGAGCGGGTTCACGGCCGAAGCAACATGCGACCTAGCAGCAGCCCGTCATCGGCGTGCACGCGCACATCTCACATGTTCCGTTCGCCATCATTACCTGACAGGTCCACCAGGCCTGCAGATTCGTCAGCCAGTTCTCCATGTCCTCACCTGATCTCCAACCCCCATCTAACATCGTAGTTCATCGGTTATCATCGCCGTATGACGATTGATCGTGCGGATGGTTGCCTGACAGCCGGGAGTACCGGCTCGACCCTCGATGCGGCGGTGGCGTTGTTCCACAGCCTGTCGGACGGGACCCGGTTGGCGATCGTGCGCCGCCTCGCTGCGGGTGAGGCTCGGGTGGCGGATCTGGTCGGCGAGTTGGGGTTGGCGCAGTCGACGGTGTCGGCGCATGTGGCGTGTCTGCGAGACTGCGGGCTGGTGACCGGCCGCCCGCAGGGGCGGCAGGTGTTCTATGCGCTGGCCCGGCCGGAGTTGATGGATCTTCTCGCCTCGGCGGAGACGCTGCTGGCGGCGACCGGGAACGCGGTCGCGTTGTGCCCGAACTACGGCACCGATGCCGAGGAGAAGTCATGAGCGACGCGTGCGGCTGCGGCCACGACGAACCCCGCCCCGAAGGCGAGGAAGAACACGAGCCCGAAAAGCTCTGGCACATCACCGAGATCCGCGCCGCCGCCGCGGCCGGCGTGCTGCTGGTCGCGGCGCTGATCGTTCGCGTGACCGGCGGAGCCGATGCGCTCGCTGTGGGGTTCGAGGCGGCCGCGCTGATCGTGGCGGGTTACACGTTCGTCCCGTCCACGCTCAAGAGGCTGGCCAAGGGCAAGATCGGCGTCGGCACGCTGATGACGATTGCCGCCGTCGGAGCGGTGCTGCTCGGCGAGGTCGGCGAGGCCGCCATGCTCGCGTTCCTGTTCGCGATCAGCGAGGGGCTCGAGGAGTACGCGGTCACCCGCACCCGCCGCGGCCTGCGGGCCCTGTTGTCCCTGGTCCCGGACACCGCCACGGTGCTCCGCGGCGGCCGCGAGGAGACCGTCCCGCCGGCCGAGCTCGCTCTCGGCGAGATCATGATCGTCAAGCCCGGGGAGCGGATCGCGACCGACGGCGTCATCCGCACCGGACGCACCGCCCTGGACACCTCCGCGATCACCGGCGAATCGGTGCCCGTCGAGGCCGGTCCCGGCGACGAGGTGTTCGCCGGGTCGATCAACGGCACCGGAGTCCTCGAGGTCGAGGTCACCGCTGGCGCGCAAGACAACTCGCTGGCCAAGATCGTGCGGATCGTCGAGGCCGAGCAGTCCCGCAAGGGCGAAGCGCAACGCCTGGCCGACAAGATAGCCAAGCCGCTTGTCCCGGCCGTGATGGTCGCGGCCGCGGTCATCGCCGCAGTCGGCAGCCTCGCCGGTGATCCGCGGGTGTGGATCGAACGCGCCCTCGTCGTGCTCGTCGCCGCCTCACCGTGCGCGCTGGCGATTGCCATCCCCGTGACGGTCGTCGCCGCGATCGGCGCCGCGTCCAAGCTCGGCGTCCTGGTCAAGGGCGGTGCCGCCCTCGAAGCACTCGGCCGCATCCGCACCGTCGCGCTGGACAAGACCGGCACTCTCACCCGCAACCAGCCCGTCGTGATCGACGTCGCCGCCGCTAACGGCGCCACCCGCGGCGACGTCCTCGCGGTGGCCGCGGCGTTGGAGGCCCGCAGCGAACACCCGCTGGCCCGAGCGATTCTCGCCGCCGTCGGCCACTACGTGCCCGCCGACGATGTCGATGCCGTGACCGGCGCGGGCCTGACCGGCCGCATCGACGGCGCACCGGTTCGGCTCGGTCGACCCGGCTGGATCGACCCCGGCCCCCTCACCGCCGACATCGAACGGATGCAGCGTGCCGGCGCCACCGCGGTCCTGATCGAGCGCGCCGGAACCGTGATTGGGGCGGTCGCCGTCCGCGATGAACTCCGCCCCGAGGCACACGAGGTGATCGCCGGCCTGCGCCGCGACGGCTACCAGGTCGCGATGCTCACCGGCGACAACGACCGCACCGCCCGCGCCCTGGCCGCCGACGTCGGCATCGACGAAGTGCACGCCGACCTGCGCCCCGAGGACAAGGCCCGCATCGTCGGAACCCTCCGCGCTGCGCGACCGACCGCGATGGTCGGCGACGGAGTAAATGACGCCCCCGCCCTCGCCACCGCAGACCTCGGTATCGCGATGGGCGCAATAGGAACCGACGTGGCGATCGAGACTGCCGACGTCGCTCTGATGGGCGAGGACCTGCGCCACCTACCTCAGGCGCTGCACCACGCGCGCCGGTCTCGGACGATCATGCTGCAGAACGTCGGCCTGTCCCTGGCGATCATCACCGTCTTGATGCCGCTGGCCCTGTTCGGTGTCCTCGGCCTGGCCGCGGTCGTCCTCGTCCACGAAGTCGCCGAGATCGTCGTCATCGCCAACGGCGTCCGCGCCGGACGCGCCCGAACCCTCACCGCAGCGACACCCTCGGCGATCACGCGCGAACCGATCGCCGGGACTCGGTCATGACCTACGCCGAGCCCACCACCTCGACCTCAGCCAGGTGGCGCCGCGGCCGCCGCACCCTCGTCGCGGTCGCCGTCGCCTTAGCTGCGATCGCGCTGGTCGTCGATCCGATTGCACGCGACACTCTTTCCTGGGGTCGGACCGTCGATCTCGGCCTGCTGCAACTGCGCCTGACCTACAACACCGGGGTCGCTTTCAGTCTCGGCGACCAACTCCCCACCGCCGTCGTTCTTGCCGCCACCGCGGCCATCACCGCCACGATCAGTGTGTTCGCGTGGCGTACCGCACCGGACAGTCACCCGATCCAGACCGTCGGGCTCGCCGCGATCGTCGCCGGCGCCGCCGCCAACGTCATCGACCGTCTTCTCGACGGCAAGGTCACCGACTACTTCCACACCGGATGGTTCGCCACCTTCAATATCGCCGACACCTACATCACCTGCGGCGTCGTCCTCGTCATCGGCGCATTGCTCCTCGAATCCAACGAGGACCACTCACCATGACCCGCATACCCGAGCACCTTGCGCAACGCCCACACCGCGGAAGCGTCCGGGTGAACGTGGGCGCGCTCGTCGCCGGTCCCTTATCGGACGAGTGTGGTCAGTCGTCGAGGTCGAGTTGGGCGACTGCAGCTTTGGCAGTGCGTCCGACGCCGAGGATGGTCGCCGAGCCGGGGCCGGTCCAGTCCCCGTAGCCGAGCAGGTGCAGGCGGGGCTCCTTGAGCGCCTTCGTGCCCGAGACGGCGATCGTGCCGTCGTGCTCGCGCAACCGCAGCGGACGCAGGTGGGCCAGCGCGGGCCGAAAGCCGGTGGCCCACACAATGACATCGGCGTGCTGAACCGTGTTTCCCCAGGCGACGCCGTCTCGGGTGAGACGGTCGAACATCGGTAGCGCCTGCAGGACACCACGATCGCGGGCCTCACGCACCTCGGGCACCATGACGATGTCGCCGAGGGAAGCCGGTCCGCCGGGATCGGGTTTCCCGGCGGCGATCGCCGCGGCGCGCTCGGATGCGACCTGGAACAGCACCCGCCCGTCGACGTCGTCGGCGAGGAAGCGGGGTGGCCGGGTCGTCACCCACGTGGTGGTGGCCACGGTGGAGATTTCGGCGACGAGCTGGGCGGCGGAGTTGCCGCCACCGACGATCACCACCCGGGCGCCAGCGAAGTCCGACGGTTGCCGGTAGTCGACCGTGTGGAGTTGGCGGCCGGTGAACTCCCGCGCACCCGGGTACAGCGGCCAGAACGGTTGCTGCCAGGTGCCGGTCGCGCTGATCACCCGCCGGGCCCGCCAGATCCGTTGGTTCGTGGTGACGGCGAGGTGCTGCCCGTCGCGGTCCACACCGGTGACCCGGACGGGCCGCTTGATCGGCAGGTCGTAGCGCTCCTCGTAGGCGGTGAAGTAGTCGACCACGTGCGAGGCGGGCGGGAAACCGTCCGGCCACGGCGGCATCGGCCATCCCGGCAGGGCCGCGAACTCCGCCGGGGAGAACAGCCGCAGCGACGGCCACGTGTGTGGCCATGCCCCGCCGGGTACCGGTTGGTCGTCGAGGATCACGAACCGGTGCCCGGCTCGCCGCAGGTAGTAGCCCGCGGCGAGCCCGGCCTGTCCGCCACCGATCACGACCACATCCATGTCGGTCACCGATCGCTGCTGCATCATGCTCAGACGGTGACGGGCTCGCCCGCGGCGGCGAGGGTGTTCTCGGTGATCTCCCCCTGGTCGGCCAGCCAGCGCTCGGCGTCGATCGCGGCGGCACAGCCGGTGCCGGCCGCGGTGATGGCCTGACGGTAGGTGTGGTCGACCAGGTCGCCGGCCGCGAAGACACCCTCGGTGGAGGTGGCGGTGGTCGGCGACTGCACCTGGACGTAGCCGGCGGCGTCGACGTCGACCTGGCCCTTGACGAGCTCGCTGCGCGGGTCGTGGCCGATGGCGACGAACATGCCGGTGACGTCGAGCGTGGACCGCTCGCCGGTGACCGTGTCGCGGACCACCAGGCCGGTGACGCTGTTCTCACCCAGCACCTCGACCGGCTCGGCGTTGGTGACGAAGCGGATCTTCTCGTTCGCCTTGGCGCGCTCGAGCATGATCCGGGACGCGCGGAACTCCTCGCGGCGGTGCACGAGGGTGACGCTGCGGGCGAACTTGGTCAGGAAGGTGGCCTCCTCCATCGCGGAGTCGCCGCCGCCGACCACGACGATGTCCTGGTCGCGGAAGAAGAAGCCGTCGCAGGTGGCGCAGGCGCTGACGCCGCGGCCGAGGAGCTTCTCCTCCCCCGGGATACCGAGGTAGCGGGCAGCGGCACCCATCGCGAGAATGACGGCGCGGGCGTAGTACGTCTCACCGTTCGCGACGACCTTCTTGACCGGGCCGTCCAGCTCGATCTCCTCGACGTCCTCGGTGCGGATGTCCGCGCCGAAACGCTTGGCCTGCTCGCGCATCTCGTCCATGAGATCCGGGCCCATGATGCCCTCGCGGAAGCCGGGGAAGTTCTCCACCTCGGTGGTGGTCATCAGCGAGCCGCCGAACTGGGTGCCCTCGAAGAGCAGGGGCTCGAGCTCCGCGCGGGCGGCGTAGACGCCGGCCGTGTATCCGGCGGGTCCGGAGCCGACGATGATCAGGTCGTGGATGGTCGCGTCAGTACTCAATGAGGAGCCTTCCGTGCGGCCCCCGCAGGGGCGAAGAGGTGGACGTTGTCGGTCAGGAACGGGCGGGCTCGGCGGTCAGTTCTGCGATCAGCGCCTCGACCTTCGCCTTGATCTCGTCACGAATCGGGCGGACCGCGTCGACACCCTGACCGGCCGGATCCTCGAGAACCCAGTCGCGGTAGGACTTTCCGGGGAAGACCGGGCACGTGTCGCCGCAGCCCATCGTGATCACCACGTCGGAGGCCTGTACCGCGTCCACGGTGAGGATCTTCGGGGACTGCGTCGAGATGTCGATGCCGACCTCGGCCATCGCCAGGGTCGCGGCGGGGTTGACCTGGTCGGCCGGGGCGCTGCCCGCGGAGCGGACCTCGATCCGGTCACCGGCCAGCGCGGTGAGGAATCCGGCGGCCATCTGGGAGCGGCCGGCGTTGTGCACGCAGACGAACAGGACCGACGGAGTGGCGTTCGGGGAATCGGTGGTCATCGAGAACCTTTCGGGAAGATGGAGGGGTCAGGCCTGGGTGGTGGTGGTGAGTTCGGTGAGCAGGCCGCGGACACGAATATCGATCTCGTCGCGGATCGCGCGCACCATGTGCGGCGATTGCCCTTCCGGGTCGGGTACCGACCAGTCGAGATACCGTGTGCCCGGATGGACCGGGCAGGCGTCGCCGCAGCCCAGGGTGACCACCACGTCGGCGACGGCGACGACCTCGTCGGTCAGCGGCTTGGGATACGCGGCGGCCAGGTCGATTCCGGTTTCGGCCATCACCGCGAGGACGGCGGGATCGATCCCGCCGGTCGGGGCCGAGCCCGCCGAATGGACGTGGACACGGCCGCCGCTGTGGTGGTCGAGCAGCGCCGCCGCCATCTGCGAGCGGCCGGTGTTGTGGGCGCAGACGAACAGCACCTCGGGCGCCGTCTTCACCACGGAACCGTCGGTGTGGGCGCGGGCGGTGAGGCGTTCGGCGGCCAGCCTGGGCGCGAGCGCCGTCAGATGGGTGTGCACCGTGGCGGTCTCGCGGAGCGCGGCGTACGACTCGAACACCGTCCGCTCCACCGTTTCCGGGGAGAAGACCCCGACGTATCTGCCGGCGAGATGCTCGGCGGCCCGCCGCAGGACCGCCTCGGGGACGAGTAGTTCGGACTGATGGCGGTCGACATGCTGGGACATGTTCGTCTCCTGGCCTTCTCGGGTCACGAAGCGATGGGTGCGGGAGAGTCCGTGCGGTTGAAGCGTTTGCGTAGCGCGAGGGAGACGTAGACCAGGCCGACGAGGACGGGGACCTCGATCAGCGGTCCGACGACCCCGGCGAGGGCCTGGCCGGAGGTGACGCCGTAGGTGGCGATGGCGACCGCGATGGCGAGCTCGAAGTTGTTGCCCGCGGCGGTGAACGCGAGGGTGGTGGTGCGCTCGTAGCCCAGTCCCATTGCGGCGCCGAGTGCGTAGCCGCCGCCCCACATGATCGCGAAGTACGCGAGCAGCGGGATCGCGATCCGGACGACATCGAGTGGCTGCGAGGTGATCTGGTCGCCCTGTAGCGCGAAGAGGATCACGATGGTGAACAGCAGGCCGTAGAGCGCCCAGGGGCCGATCTTCGGCAGGAACCGCTCCTCGTACCACTCGCGGCCCTTGGCCTTCTCCCCGAAGTGGCGGGTGAGGAACCCGGCGAGCAGCGGGATGCCGAGGAAGATCAGTACGGACTTGGCGATCTGCCACGGTGAGGTGTCGATGGTGGTCTGTTCGAGGCCCAGCCAGCCGGGCAGCACCGAGAGGTAGAACCAGCCGAGGACGGCGAACATGATTACCTGGAAGACGGAGTTGATCGCGACCAGGACGGCGGCCGCTTCGCGGTCGCCGCAGGCGAGGTCGTTCCAGATGATGACCATCGCGATGCAGCGCGCGAGGCCGACGATGATCAGACCGGTCCGGTATTCGGGCAGGTCGGGCAGGAAGATCCAGGCGAGCGCGAACATCAGCGCCGGGCCGAGGACCCAGTTCAGCAGCAGGGAGCCGAGGAGGAGTTTGCGGTCGCCGGTGACGGTGTCGAGGCGGTCGTAGCGCACCTTCGCGAGGACCGGGTACATCATGATCAGCAGACCGAGCGCGATCGGCAGGGAGATGCCGTCGAGTTCGACGGCCCCGAGTGCGTCACCGAGGCCGGGGATCATCCGGCCCAGGAGCAGGCCGGCGACCATCGCCACACCGATCCACACCGGCAGGAACCGGTCCAGGGTCGAGAGCTTGCCGACAACAGCGGGATGGGTGGTCGTCTCGGTCACCGGGCCACCTCCACGACCGCAGCTGCGGGCACGCAGGCCGAGCCTTCGACGACACCGACCTCGGACGCCAGCACCGCCGACAACTGCGCGAGCGCGGACGGGATCACCCGGTAGTAGACCCAGGTGCCGCGGCGCTCACAGTCGAGCAGACCGGCCTCGCGCAACACCTTGAGGTGATGCGAGATCGTCGGCTGCGACAGCTCGAACGCCGGGGAGATGTCGCACACACAGCTCTCGCCGTTCTCGTGGCTGGCGATCAGACTCAGCATCCGCAGACGCACCGGATCCCCGAGCGCCTTGAACATCCGGGCCAGGTCAGAGGCCCAATCTGAGGTCAACGGCTCCCGCGTGATGGGCGAGCAGCAGGCCTCGACCCCACTCGACGATTGATTCGACATACGTCTATATTGACTCTTATCGATTCAACTCGTCAACCGAACGGCCGGTGAACACGGCCACCCCGGAAGGATCCGAGCGTGAACAAACCTTCGGTGCTGTTCGTCTGCGTGAAGAACGGCGGCAAGTCCCAGATGGCGGCCGGGCTGATGCGCAAGGCCGCCGGCGACGCGGTCGAGGTGCACTCGGCCGGCACCAAGCCTGGCGCCGCGGTCAACGCCCTGTCCGCGCAGTCGCTTCTCGAGGTCGGCGTGGACATCACCGCCGAGACCCCGAAGGCGATCGACCCGCAGCTGCTGCGGGCAGTCGACGTGGTGGTCACCCTCGGCCGCGAGGCCCACGTCGATCCCGTCCCGGGGACCCGGTTCGAGAACTGGGACACCGACGAGCCGTCCGAACGCGGCATCGACGGCATCGACCGCATGCGCCTGGTCCGCGACGACATCGCCGCCCGCGTCGACCGGCTCGCCGCCCAGCTCACCGCCCCCACCCACCCCTGAGAACTGAGAGGCCCCCCTGATGACCCGTATCGAGGTTTTCGAGCCCGCACTGTGCTGCAACACCGGAGTGTGCGGCGACGACGTCGACCAGGCCCTGGTCACCTTCACCGCCGACATGGACTGGATCAACACCCAGGGCGGCGACATCGCCCGCTTCAACCTCGCCAATGAGCCCCTCGCCTTCGCCGAGCGGGAACCGGTCAAGGCGTTCCTGCAGCTCTCCGGCTCAGAGGGCCTGCCCCTCGTCCTCGTCGACGGCGTCACCGCCGTCACCGGCCGCTACCCCGACCGCGCCCAGCTCGCCAAGTGGGCCGGCATCGCCCCCGAACCGGTGGCCGCGCCCGCCGCGATCCAGATGCTCGGCCTCACCGACACCACCGACGCCGGATCCACCCGTGGGCCTGGGTGGTCAACAACTCGATCGCTGCAGCTCACCCGACATCACCGCTGCTCCGACGGCGTGCCGGGACAGAAGTCGTCGAGATCAGCTCCATCACCAGCACACACAACCGGAGTGCGATCGTGCCGATGCTGGCCACTGAACCTGTAGGGATCAACGCACTGAATGCACTGACCCGCCCGTCCGAGACGACCCAGTCGAACCTCCCGCCGACCTAGAATCTCCCGCACCACTGGAACTTGGTCTGGTCATCCAATTCCCGACGTTCTTTTGAACTTCGGCGTGCCGCTGGTTCACTGAACGACCGTCTCGCCCTGAGCGGATCAGCGAGCCGACGGGATACCCAAGTCGGCCAGGCCTGTTCGGCCGTACGGGCCCGATCGGTCGAGGACCGTGAGCTTGCGGATCGCCGCGTCTCGGCTGGTCTCGAGCCCTTGGATTTCGCCGAGCCACCCGTTTGTTCGCGCTTCAGCGATCCTCTCGCGCAGGTTCGCGATGATCGCGACCAATCGTGGTCGCGCCCGGGGGTCGACACGGAGCATCGGGCAACGGATACAGGCGTGTTCATGGTTGCAGGGGGATCCGTAGGGGCGACCGCAGGTGCCGAGTTCAAGCTGTCGGGTCGCGAAGTGCTGCTCGAACTCAGCCCACTCTGTATCGGTGGGTTCCCGGTACTCGACGGCGGGGCGCATCGCTCGACGGTGGTCGAGGTAACGGCGGTAGGACCCGATCAGCTCATCCTGGAAAACCGCGACGTACCCCTGCGTGGTGGTGATGTTGGCGTGTCCGAGGAGCTTGGCGGCGATGTGGACCGGGAGTCCGCCCGTAACCGCGTCCGTGGCGAACAATCGCCGGAAGTCGTGCGGTGTGAAGTGCAACGGCTCGCCGGCCGCGTCACGAAGGCCGATGCGCTCGATCGCCTCTTCGAGAAGGCGTCGCAGGGTTCCGTACCCGATCACTGAACGTCGGTGCCCGTTGCGGCACTGGAAGAGGTGCGGAAGCGCTGGACCTGTCGTCCGCTCATGCTTGTCGTATCTGGCGACCAGCGGGATCACTCCATCGTTCTCACCGCGTAGTCGAGTGATAATCGAGGCGAGGACGCTGGCGAGTTCGGGGCTGACGAGCAGCAGGCGCTCCTCGTTGCTCTTCGAGGGAAGAATCTGCAGAAGTGGCACCGTCTCGCCCGTATCCGGCGGCCTGTAGGTGACGAGTGCGAGGTGAGTGAGTTCGCCGAGCTCTTCCACTCGTATTCCGGTGTGGCGCAGTGTCTCGATAACAGCCCAGGTCCAGAAGGCGTCGTCTTCCTCCTTGACGACGTCGATGCGCCGGCCCGCTGGATCGATGACGTGAACGAACGTCGTGTTGCCGTTGACGCGTCGCTTGTCGCTGGGGTCGACCCTGCGGTATTTCGTTGCGCGGTACTCGAACTCTTCGCCGGGTTGGGCCCTCCGCGCATGGTCGAGAAGCGCCGCCCGGTCTTCGCGATGGTCGTTTGCGCTGTCCACGAGACGGTCGAGATGTGGAAGCCGAGTGCGGACGCGTTGGTGCATCCGGGCTTGTCGGGTGCGCTTGGCCTTCTCGATTCCCTTTGTGTCCATACGGTGCACGGGAGACGGAGCCGCCCACGGAGCCCAATAGGGATCCGCGAGGGCCCACTCCTGGATGTCGAGGTAGAACGCGCGCACAACCATCAGCACGTCCAGGTAATTCAGCCGCGGTCTGGTGGACCCATCTCGATTCGTGACGGTACGCAAGCGCAGCTTCCAATCTCGCGCGGCATTGTCGCTGAGGTGCAGGGAGTCGACACCCGGATGGTGGGCTTCGATATCAGCCCAGAAGGAGCCGAGTAGGCGGGCTGTTGAGTCGAAGGAGGTGTAGTCCAGCGCTGGCTTCCTCTCGTTGAGATAGCGAACGAGGAGATCCCGGATAGCCGAGTTCTGGATGGCGAATCGGTCGATGATCTGTTCGGCGCTGCGCTGGCCGACTCTCAGACACGTCAGCAGGTCGTTGTCGGGAATGGGGGCAATCCCGCGGACGAGATCCCAGGCCGCGTGGACGCCGTTCGGGTTGGACCCGTTGGAGTGCCGGTTGTCTGCAAGATAGTCGGTGAAGTCATGTAGCTGCAGTTGGTTGAGGTCTCGGCCGGTTGCCAGGACCATCTTGCTCAACACCAACCGCGCTTCGCGGAACTGGTACGCCGTCAGTTTGGCGCGCGGTGCGTTGGCGGCGATGCGTTCCCAGAGATCGGGGCGGAGCCTCTCTCGAACCGTCTCGTACAGGCTTCGTGCCCTGTATGCGCGCAGGAACGCGTAGTCGACGATCACCACTCGATGGATGAGGAGCGCCGGCACTGTGTCGATCACGTTCCTGCGGGCGACTCCGCGCGCCGAGAGATGCTCGGTCATGGTGGTGATCCAGCTCGGGTAGTCGTTCCCCGATGCGGCTGACCACCGCTCTTGCCAGCCGGTTCCGGGGAATGTGGAGAGCCACTCGAGGATGCCGCGCAGCGCGATCGCGGCCCGCTCGCCGCGTACCGGGTGATTCCGCCAGCGAAGGTCTGCCTCCACGGCGGCAAGCACCTCATCGATCGAGTGGCCGTCGTGGTGTCCGTGAACGCGCTCGGGGCGGACGGTCACTGAGGGAGTTGCCACTGTCGTCAGCACAGATCCTCACCGCCAAACAGAACAGACATGTCATGGTCCCGGTATCCCAGCGACTTCCCCGCGAGGGGGTGTGGTGGTGAAGGCCTGCTCAGGTGCTCGAGTACACGCGACGCCACCTGGACATCTGATTCGTGCAGGTACACCTGGACGGTCGTGGCGATTTGTCGGTGGCCGAGGATTGTCTGAACGTCACGGAGCGAGAGCTTCGAGTCGTCGGCCATACGTCGTGCGGCAGTGTGCCGCAGATCGTGCATGCTCCAGTTGGTTCCGAGCGCGACGTTGGTGCGACGGAAGACGCCTCGGAGCGTTTCGTAGTTCATCGGTTGGCGGGACGCACCAGCCCGACGATTGCGGACGCGAAGGGTCCACCACAGTGGGGCGTTCGGTTGCACATCATCGATCTCGGACAGATACAGGCGGAGCCACAGCAGCGCCTCCGCGCTCACAGGTAGCCATTGTTCGTCCCGTGAACCTTTACGAGTCACCCGCACCAACTGCTCGCCCCAGTCGACGTCGGCCATCCGCATCCCGAGGATCTCCCCAGCTCGGGCACCATTGCTGACCGCCATCGACAGCAGTGCCCTGTCGCGATTGGAGGTGAGCGCACCGAAGAGCCGAACCCATTCCGGATCGGGAAGGACCCTCGGACGACGTTTCGGTATGGGCGGGTTGTAGCGAAGCCGGCCGTCGGTTCGGAATGATTCGAGGGGGTTGTGGTGCGCATGGGCGCGCCGGCTCGCGTTGCGCAACTGGACTGGGTTTACCAGGGGCCCAGTCCCTTCGATGATGGCCCATTCGTAGAAGGTGCGCAGCACCGCATTGCTGTGGCGGATGGTCCGCGGCTTGTAGCGGTCGTCGAGGTACTGCTTGCGTGTGACGGCGTTGATCGTGCCCGCGGTCGAGACGGACACGGTCCGCCGACCACTTTCCGGCTTGATGGCATCAGACAACCAGAGAACGAACTCGCGCAGGTCTTCTTGTGTGGCACGGTTCCACGGCCGGTCGATCACACGCAACCAGCGCCACCATCGCAGCAGGTCATACGCATAGCTCCGAACCGTCCCGGCGCGGTGACCACGAGTGACCAACTCCTTCAGAAACTCGCCGACCGGCTCGATCTCACGATCGTCCGGTCCAACCAGAGACCAGAACGGAACCCCATCTACTGGGTTCACACGACCCCAGGCCGGAAGCCTCGTCGGCACACCCTTCGCGTCTTCACGGTTCACGGACACTCCCTTCAACAGTGCCCTCGACAATGACCACGCTGACCGCCCCCGCCTCGATCGTCCTCGGCGTGTCCGAACTTAGTCCGGTCAACATCCCGTGGGTCGTGCCTGGTTGTCCGGCGGTGCCGAAGAACAACGCATACAACGACCACAACAGCGCCGCGGTGGTGCCGACCGAGATGAGGGTGTCCATGGTGGCCGCACCGTGGCGCAGGTTGAGCAACGCGGCGCGATGAAACGGCCATGCCGCCCACACGATCACTGGCGCGGCCAACGTCAACGACGCCCACTGCCAGTAGGTGAACTGCAACGCCGGGACCATTGCCAGCGCGATCACCGGTACCGAGAGAACCACCGCACCGATCAGTCGGTGACGCAAGGCCACGAGCTCCCCGTCGTCGTCCGAAGGGTCATCGTCGGGGGCGGCACCTTTGGTGGGAGTGGCGGGCAGCGCAGCGTGGTATCCGGCCTGTTCGATGGTCTCGATCAGCAGGTGTGGGTCGACACCGGCGGGTGCGCTGACGTGAGCTTTTTCGGTGGCGTAGTTCACCGAGGCGCTCACTCCGTCGAGTTTGTTCAGTGTGCGTTCGATGCGTGCCGCGCACGATGCACACGTCATGCCCGACACGGCGAGTTCGATATCGACGGCGCCTGTCTGCTCGGCGGTGGCCGCAGGTGGGTGGATCGGAGCTGAGGTGGTCATGGGGGGTTCCTCGTTGGGTGAATGCCTCGGCGCAGTGCCCCGGGTGGCGCTGGTCAGCGAGTTAGTGTCCGGCGTGCGGATCGGCCGGGGGGCCGTGGAGTCAGGTGTCGGGGCCGGGGCGCCGGTGGGGACGTCGAGAACGAAGGTGGCGGTATGCACAGCGCCCTGGACCTGGAAGTCGAGGTAGAGCAGATAGCGGCCCGGGGTGGGGGCGGTGGTGGCGAAGCGGACCTGTGGTCCCGCGAGTTGACCGGCGGTTGGTGCCGCGCCTTCTGGGTGAACATGCAGGTAGGCCAGGTCACCCTGTCGCAGGGCCACCAAGTGACCGAAAGCGCCCAGATACGGCTGCAGGGTGGTGACTGGTTGTCCTGCTCGGCGCACGGTGACGGTCAGTTCGGACTCGGCTCCAGCGCGCAGGTGCCCGGCCAGTTCGATGTCGAACCCGTCGACGGGTGACTGTCGTGATTCGGCGGCGGGTGGGGCCGGCTGGTAGTCACCGCTGACTTCGACGGTGCTGGTGAGGGTGAGGGGTTGGCCGGTGGCGGCGGGCACGAAGTCGGCGTAGATCCGGTAGCTGCCTCCCGTCGCCCACTGCCAGGGCAGCGTCCAGCGCCCTTCGGGCGAGAGAGTGGGGTGCACGTGTCGGAAGTGGGTGCCATCCGCGCGGACGACGATCAGGTGCAGCTGCTTGTCGTGCTCGGCGGCGAAGTCGGTGACCGCGGCCCCGGCGGCGTCGAGGATCTCAAAGCTCAGCGGTGCCTGCACCCCGGACGCATGGGGTGCCACCACATTCCCCAGGATGAAGCCGGCTGCTGCCATCGAAACTCCGCGAACCTGATCGGCCCCCGGAGACGAGGCGGATGTTCGCGACTGTGGTGCAGCATTGTGATCGGCATGGGCGGACTCAGCCGGGGAGGTCGACGCCCTGTCGGGAGCGACACCAGCGGCGATGGCGTACGCCGCAGCGAAAACTATCAGCAGGGCCGCGGCGAAGACGCCGAGCTTGGTTGGAACATTCATCGCTGGATTCCTGTCATCGGTGGTGGCGACACCCACGCCGCCCGGGAGAGGCTGAAGTCGCCAGTGGGGCAGACACTTCAGCCCCCCATCGGCTACTGCGCCAGGTGGTAGCCGGCCTCTTCGATCGCGCCGCGGATCGCGTCGGGCTCGATCGGGGCCGAGCTGGAGATGGTGACGTGCCCGCTGGCCACGTCGACGTCGACGTCAGTCACGCCGGCCAGTGCTCCGACTTCTTCACGCACCGACGACGCGCAGTGCCCACACGTCATTCCGGAGACGATCACTGTCGATGTGCTCATGAGATGTGCCCTTTCGGTACAGCAGTGGTGCCGACGACCCTCAGGGGGTCTGTCGCTGTGGCGTCTCGCCACACCACATTCATACCTTACCCCCCTAGGGTAATCAATGGGTTGTGGTGGGCTGAGCTTCGGTGGTGGCGGTGAAGCCCAGCCATCCGCGGCGGTGCAACAGCAACAGGGCTGACGCCGCCGCCATGCCGGTGAGGACTAGAGCGATCCACACCAGTTCGGGCATGTCGCGGGTGGTGGCCGCGCTGAACAGCCACCCGGTCGCGGCGTTGCCGAGCAGAATCCCGATCCCGACGATGGTGTTGTAGAGCCCGTAGTGGGTGGCGACAAGCGTGCCGCGGGCCAGTCCCACCACCGTGTCCATTTCGAATGGGAACACTGCTGCGGTGGCGGCGGCGAGCAGAGCTGCGGTGAGTAGCAGGGCGGCGATGTTGAGGGCGATGTTGCGCTGATGCGTTGCGGTGCTGGCGACTAGGGGCAGGAAAGCTGCAGCCATCAGCGTCATTCCCACGCTCAGGCTGCCGGTGCTGCCCCAGCGGTTGCCGAACCATGTGGTGATGCGTAGCTGGCCGGCGATGGCCACCAGACCGGTCACCACGAACATTGCGGTGACAACACTGGTGGCGAGGGTGGGGTTGTCTGCTATGCGGTCGGCATGTAGGGGCAGGGCGAGGTAGACCTGGAAGGACAGCACGTAAGAGCTGGCCATCGCCGCAGCGAAGAGCAGGAATCGCCGGTTACGGACGACGCTGCGCCAGTCCTGAATGATTGAGGTGCTGCTCGGGGCAGGTGTTGTTGCGGGTAGCGCTTTGATCTGCACGAGGGTCAGGACCGCGAAAACTGCTGCCGCACAGAGAGAGGTGAGCCGGAAGTCCAGGGCGGTCAGGGCTAGTCCGACCAGCGGCCCGAGCAGGATCCCGGCCTGGTAGAACACGTTGAACACGGCGAATGCTTCGATGCGGCGCTCACCGGCGTCGGCGGCCAGGTAGGCCCGTACGGCGGGGTTGAACAGCGCCCCGGCGAATCCCGTTGCCGCCGAGGCGATCAGGATCGCCGGCAGCGAACTGACCAGGGCCAGTAGGACGAATCCGATGACCCTCATCAGGCATCCGGCGATGATGAGCGGTTTGTAACCCCAGCGGTCAGCGAGTGTTCCCCCGATCAGGAACATGCCCTGTTGGGAGAAGTTGCGTATCCCCAGGACCAGGCCCACTGCCCATGCGGCCAGGGCCAGCGGGCCGGCGAGGTAGGCGGCGAGGTAGGGCATGAGCATGTAGAAGCCGAGATTGATGGTGAACTGATTGACCATCAGCACTTGGCTGGGGCGATCGAAGCTGCGGAAACTGCGGTAGAGGCGTCGCATAGATCAGCTCGTGGGCTCGGCGTGCGGCACGCAAGTGGGGTCGATGATGGTAGGGCACCACGTCCAGCTGCTCGCGACCTGAGTGAGCGGATCGCTGATGGTGCGGGGTTCAGTGGGCGGCGCCGGGGCGCCGATCAGGTCGTGAGCGCGGCAGTACTCATCGTTGTAAATGGTTCCGTAGTAGCGAGCGGGGCCATCGGGGAACACCGCCGCGATGCGCGTATCGGCCGAACGAGTACGCGCCAGCCAGCCCGAGACCAGGGCCACCGCGCCCACGCTCCAGCCGCCGGTGGCGTAATGCGTGGCGGCCAGGGTGCGACATGCCCAGACTGCCTCGGCCGGCGCCACCCAGTGCACCTCACTGAACTGGTCATAGGCAACGTTGCGGGGGTAGATACTCGAGCCGAGTCCCCGCATAATCCGTGACTGTGCCGGCTGGCCGAAAATCGTCGAGCCAATGGTGTCTACGCCCACAACCTCCAGCTCAGGGTTGAACTGCCGCAGAGTATGAGCCACACCGGCTGAGTGCCCACCGGTGCCCACCGAGCACACCAGCACATCGATATGTCGCAGCTGCGCGATCAACTCCACACCCAACGAGCTGTAACCGGTCACGTTGTCGGGGTTGGAATACTGGTCGGGACACCACGCAGCCTCGTCGCGCTCGAGCAGGGTGCGCACGCGGTCGCGGCGGGCTTGTTGCCAACCCCCGACCGGATGGGGATCGCTGACGACATCGACCTGGGCGCCGTATGCGGCGAGCATCTGCCGCAAGATCGGTTCCAGTCCTGGATCGGTCACCAAGGTCACCGGATGCCCGAACACGATGCCCGCTAAAGCCAGGCCTAATCCCAGTGTCCCACTAGTTGATTCGATGATCCGCGCCCCCGGGGCCAGCTCTTCACGGGCGCGGGCGCGTTCCACCATGTGCAGCGCAGGCCGGTCTTTCATACCACCGGGGTTGAAGCCTTCCAGCTTGGCCCAGAAGCCGCGCCCGTGCTCGGCGAAGGGTTCCTCGATGCGCAACACCGGGGTGCCGCCCACCAGCTGACGACTCAGCCCAGCACGGGGCGACGCGGCTTCGGCGGGGAAGGTACTGGCGAATGGATCACTGGTGGTGAGGCTGTAGGAGACAGTCACACGGGCATCCTCTGCGTTGTTGAACAGGACGCCGCCGGGCAGAAATCAGATCATCAGTGTGAGAGGGAACTGTGTCGTAACGTTCCACCCGGCGACACCGCCACCTTGCCCACCGAACCTCAAGGCTGATCGGCAGCGTGGATCAAGATCTGCTCAAGAATGCCCACGAGGTTGGATGATCGTGTAGACCACCGCCACCATAGGAGCGTGCCCCAAGATCGCAACGTCGTCGACGACCTCCATATGCCGGTGGTCCGACCACCGCACGGTCTGCACGCCCTGGTGATCGAAGATGAGCCCGACATTGCCGAAGTCGTTGCTGACTACCTGCAGCGCAGCGGATTCACGGTCACCGTTGCGCCCGACGGCCAGGAGGGAGTCGCCGCCGCACGCACGGCGAGTCCGGCAGTAGTCATCCTCGACCTGGGCTTGCCGTCACTCGATGGCGTCGAGGTCTGTCGACAGTTGCGCACCTTCACCAACGCCTACATCGTGATGGTCACGGCCCGCGCGGACGAAGTCGACACAGTCGTTGGCCTGTCGGTGGGGGCCGATGACTACCTCACGAAACCATTTCGCCCTCGTGAGCTGATGGCGCGCATCGACGCCATGCTGCGCCGACCACGGCCGACCCCAACCGGCGAGTCGCACCCGCGGACGATAGGGGAGCTCACCCTCGACCCTCAGGGTCGTGAAGTCCAGGTGGAGAGCACACCCGTGGAGCTGACTCGGACTGAGTTCGACGTTCTCGAAGCGCTCACGCGGCGGCCCGGTGTTGTGTTCAGTCGAGAGCAACTGCTCACCGAAATCTGGGGACCCGACTGGGTCGGCGATGCCCACGTCGTCGAAGTCCATGTCGCCAGTCTGCGCCGCAAACTCGGTGACAGCGCCGTAGCCGGCCGATTCATCCGCACCGTTCGCGGAGTGGGCTACCGGATGGGTGACGGCCAACCTCGAGGAGCCAGCGATGAACGATGAACGTCGACGGTTACGTATCCCCGGCAGCTTCGGCTCCCGGCTCATGCTCGCTCAAGCTATCGTCATCGCCGGCGGCGGCATCAGCGTCGCGATCGTGGCACTATTCGTGGCTCCACACACCTTCCACGACCACCTCGGCCAAGCTCGCCTCGAGCCAGGGTCAGTTCAGGCCGACCATGTCGAAGCCGCGTTCACTTCCTCGATCGTCGTCTCAATGTCTGTCGCATTGATCACCTCGACGATCCTGGCCACGGCCGTCAGCTGGTTCCTGGCTCGCCGCGTACAACAGTCAGTCGCCAGTGTCGCCCGCTCAGCCGTGGCTATTGGCGCCGGCAACTACCGCACGCGCGTACCCGATCGCCAGCTCGGCACCGAGTTCACCCAGCTCAGCCGAGCTATCAACCAACTTGCACAACGGCTGGATTCACAAGACGACATCCGTAAGCGGATGCTGTCAGACCTTGCCCACGAACTGCGCACCCCACTGACCACCATCGGCGCGATCACCGACGCCATCGAAGACGGAATCCGGGCTCCCGACTCACAGACCTTTGACGTCGTGCGCACCGCCACCACCCGCCTGCAGCGTCTCGCCGAGGACATCGCGACCGTATCCAGCGCCGACGAGCATCAGATGCCCCTCCACCCGGCGACGATCACTGTCAACGAACTGCTCATCGCGACCTACGAAGAAGCCGCCGACCTGTTCACCGACGCCAAAGTCACGCTAGGCATCGTCACCACCGCCGCGCGCGTACACATCCATGTCGACGCCGAACGAATGAGCCAAGTACTGCTCAATCTGCTCACCAACGCGCTGCGACACAGCTCCCCGGGCCAGCGAGTCGTAGTGAAAGCCGACACCGCCCCGGCACACGCGGTGCGCATCAGCGTCGTCGACTGCGGTGACGGCATTCCCCCTCAACACCTTCCACACATCTTCGACCGCTTCTACCGCACCGACTCCTCACGCACCAGAGACGCCGGCGGCAGCGGAATCGGCCTCACCATCGCCCGCTCTATCGTCGAAGACCATGGGGGCACCTTGCTCGCCGAAAGCCTGGGAGCCGGACACGGAGCCACCTTCACCATCACGTTGCCGACCACCACCCGACGTCACATCCACCGCAGCACCCCTGGAACCGAATTCTCCGTGGCCTTCAAACACCGCCCGCGTCGCGGCGCTGCCGATGCGCTCCAACGGGACCAAGCTACTAACTGAGGTAGTCCGTCGTAAGATTGACCCGCATCTAGAGATGGTGGGTGAAAATGACTGGGCTGGGTTCACTGGAACGCGCAGTGATGGACGTGCTGTGGTCAGCCGGTGCGGCGATGTCGGTGCACGACCTAGTCGAGGAACTCCACGACCGCGAACCGGCCTACACCACAGTGCTCACCGTCGTCACCAACCTGCACAAAAAAGGGTTCGTCGGTCGAGAAAAAGTCAGCCGCGCCTACCGGTACTTCCCCATGCAGACCCGTGAAGAGGCCACCTCACGCACCTTGCGTCAGGTCCTCGACGCCAGCGGGGACTCCGCGGCAGTACTGATGCACTTCGCCCAGACCGTGACACCCGCCGAGCGTGAAGTGCTCAGCGAATACCTCACCCTTAAACCTCGCCACACCCGCGGCGGCGGCACCAAAGCCTAAGCCATAGAAACCCTCCGACAAGGGAAACTCCGGCGAGGCCCAGGCCCGACTACTCAACCGGTCGCGCGCCCCTTGACTGCTGGGAGTAGACGCGCCACCAGCGCACCGGCCACACCCGCAGCGAAGGCCGCAGCACTCAGAGCCGACACCCAGTCGTGCACATCCACAGCGGTCAGCACCCGCAGCTCAACCGGATCACCGCGCCCGACTCCTGAGCGGGGGTCGGATGGCACGAGATCCGACGTTCGGAGCAGCATCACCAGCCAGAACGCGGCCACCGCCTCAAACATCACCACAGCAAGACCCACCGCACGGGAGATCGTACGGGCAGGACCGCGCGGGCCGAACCGACCCGCACGCCGCACCGCGACACCGTCAGTCATGCCTCACCACCTCCCCGCACACCCGCATCACACCCCACTTCTACTAACCACCTTCGTATTTTGTGGCCATCGGGCGTGGGCGCCGGGAACGAGGGTCTCGAAGCAATCACCACAGGAGGCCGGCCGGGCCAGGCGGAAGACTATCGCGGCCACCAGACCGAAAATCGCGATCACACTGCCAGTACGGACCCACCTCGGGGGTCGATTGAGCTCTGCCCTCAACGCCAACTCGGCAATCGGATCAGCAGGCACCACACCACCCTCGATCGGCCCGCCCGTGGCGGCGAACACGATGAACACCCACATCGCCGAGGCCATCCACACGAGCGAGTCCACCATCACCGCCAACGACGCGCCGTGCAGACGAGCAGAAGACAGCATGAACGCCCCAACACAGAGCAGCGCCAACACGATAGCCGCCGCGAAAAAGCCCTGGGGAGCAACCACCATCACGCCGCCGGCCGCACTCACAGCAAGCGCACACGAAACGAGCGCCCGCCAAGCCTCCCCACCTCGACCCGGCCGACGGGCAGCGGCGACACCACACGCTACGACCGCACCGAACAGCCCCAAGAGTGCCCCTTGGGCCACAACGCTTGCGATCACCGCGCCTCCAACAGCCATCTTGAAACTAATCCAAATAGTAGTTCAGATGAGCCGGAGGACGCTGAGCGGAGGGGGAGTAGCCCTACCCCATGGATGAACCGAGGCCTCCCGAGGCGAGGAACCCTGGGCCGCGCTCACACCAGTCCCTAAAAGGTGTCTGCCACCCGACTTCGAGAGTGACCGCGCGGTACACGCCAAACTGGCGTGCCCGTAACTGGAAGCGCAACAACCAAGTGCTCTCTGGTATCAGATCTCCTGGCAGGTCCCCGATAGCCGGTCCAGGCAGGGGTCACGGTAGTAATGGCGCAAAAAACAACGAAGTTCGCGTAGTGCCTGGTCAGCGGGTAGACGGACGCTCTTGTTGGTGGCCGCTATCGGTGGCTGCGGTCGGGGCCGATGAGGCTGGTGATGCCGCGCATGGCTGCCGGTGAGGGTTTGAAGTAGCGGCGTAGGTTCTCGGGTTTGCGGTGGCGGGACTTGGCCATCAGCTCCACCAGGCTGGCACCGGCCTCGCCGAGATGCGTCAGGCCGGAATGCCGAAGTTCGTGCAGATCCCAACCGGTGCCGGGCCCATTCGTCGCGGTGGCGGCATCCAGCACGGCGCGGGCCTGGCCGTAGGACAGCCGGGCCAGCCCGGTGTCGGGGCAGATGTCCCGGTCGGCGGCGGCCTTTCCGGGGCCCGGTCGGCGGTGGGTGACGAACAGCGGTCCGCGGGTGCGGCCCTTGGTGAGGCGTGGCAGGAGCCGGGCGGTGCCCGCGTCCCAGTACACGAGCTCGTGCGCGTACTCGTGGTAGGTGGCACCGCGGCGGCGGGTGCGGGGCTTGGCGCCCTTGGACTTCACCGGGCAACACCGCCCGGCCAGATCGAGGTCCTCGATGTTGACCTGGAGCAGTTCCTCGGTGCGGGCGCAGGTTTCGTAGAGCATCCGCCACAGCGTCTTCTCCCGGAGGTCGATGTCGCGGCGGGCGATGAGCCGGTCGATCGCGGTGCGCGAGTGCACCGGGGTGGTGGAGTCCGGTGGAGTGGAGCGTTTCACCCAGGCCGGGACCGCCGGGGCGGTGTGGCCGTGCTCGCGGCACCACGCCAGCCACGACGCGACCGCGGCGCGGCGGGCGTTCCAGGTGTTGACTGCTGAGGAGCCCCACAGGGTTTCGAGGGTTTCACCGATCTCATCGTCGGCGACGTCGGCCAGCCGCCGGGTCTCGCCGAGCGTGGCGGTGGTCTTGTCGACGGCGATGCCGTAGGCGCGGCGGGTGTTCGGGGAGCCGATCGAGTCGAGGAAGCTGTCGCCGGCGGCGCGGACGGTGATCCCGGACGGCACGGTGGTACCTCCCTCACTGGGCTTGCCGCAGATAACAGGTCCGCGTCGCGCACCGCCGGAGCGGAGTCGGCGCAGGCCGGATGTCATGATGCTACAGATAACAGGGTGTTATCCGTGGCAGTCGGAAAATGGCCTCACCCGAGTACCGGGCGATGCTCATGGGGTGTCTATGCGCCGATTTCGCGGTGGACGCCGCCGGCGGCGGTGTTGACCGCTTCGGCGAGGGTGGGGTGGATGTGGATGGCTTGGGCGAGTTGGGTGTAGGTGGCGCCGGTGGTCATGGCGATGACGGCCTCGTGAACGAGGTTCCCGCCGTCGGGTCCGGCGATGTGGCAGCCGAGGATACGGTCGGTGGCGGCGTCGGCGACGAATTTGACCAGGCCGCGGGTGTTGCCGATGGCGCGGGCTTTCACGACGCCGGTGAAGTCCTGGCGCCCGACGACGACGTCGTAGCCGGCGGCGCGGGCGGCAGGTTCGGTGAGCCCGACGGCGCCGACTTCGGGGTCGGTGAACACCGCGTGCGGCACGATGCGCCCGGTTGTGGTGCGGTCCTGGCTTCGGAATATGGTGCGGTAGACGATGTCGGCGTCGTCGCGGGCGGTGTGGGTGAACATGGGCCCGCCGCGCAGATCGCCGAGCGCCCAAACATTTTCGGCGTCGGTGCGCAGGGAGGCGTCGACGGTGAGGAAGCCCTGTGGGTCGGGTTCGAGACCGAGGTACTCGAGGCCGAGATTGTCGCTGTTGGGGGTGCGTCCTGTCGCGATCAGCAGGTGGCTGCCGGTGATGTCGTCGGCTTCGCTGCCGGTGCAGCCGAGCCGGATGTTCCCGGTGGTGCCGGTGGCCGCGGTGCAGGTGGTGCCGGTGAGCACGGTGATGCCGTCGGCGGTCATGCCCTCTCTGACGGCGGCGGAGATGTCGGGGTCCTCGCCGGGCAGCAGCCGGTCGGCGCGTTGGATGAGGGTGACCTCGGAGCCGAATCGCCGGAACATTTGGGCGAACTCGCAGCCGACGTAGCCTCCGCCGACGACGAGCAGATGTGAGGGCAGGTCGGTGAGGTCCAGCAGGGTGCGGGAAGTGAAGTAGGGGACGGTGTCGAGGCCGTCGATGGCGGGGATGGTGATCCGGGTCGGGGCGGACAACACCCCGTGGCCTTACGGGCGCGGCGCCGCAGGGTGTAGCCGACGGCGGCGGCCACGACCAGCACGCCTGCGGCAAGCAGCCACGGGCTGGTCAAGACACCGCCGAGACCGGCGAGCACGCCGCCGGCGATCAGGGCGGGACCGGCGCAGCAGGCGACCATCACCAGCACGCCACCGGCCACTGCGAGCAGACCACCGAACCCGCCCGAGTCGTTGTCGGGTGTGTTCATCGCCTTGTTGTCGGGTGTGTTCATCGCCGCCCACTACCGTCCGCGGCGGGGATGCGCGGGCAGCAGCCCAGCGCGGCGGAGTTGTCGGCCGCCAGCGACCGCGCCAGCATCACCAGGTCAGCTACCCGCGGATCACCCACGGAGTACCGCAGTTTCTTCCCGTCGCGGCGCGCGAGGACATACCCGCAGTCGGCCAGGCAGGACAGGTGTACCGACACCCGGGGCTGCGAGATGCCGGCGTGTTCGACGCAGTCGGCGGAGGTGCGCTCCCCGGCGAGGATGAATTCGAGGAGCTTGAGCCGGGTCGGATCCGACAGGGCGCGAAAAAACTTCGCCGTCGTATCCAGATGCGTACACGCCGACTCGGCACCGGGCACGGTGACAGTGGCGGTGGTGGACCGGGCCATGGGATCGCCTCCACGAGACTTGAACTATTCGGATAAGCGCATAATATGGTTCCGGTAGATATTCGTCAACACGAATAGCAGCCGTTGTCGGTTCAGCGGTTGCCCGACCAGGAGGCACCCTCGTGACCTTGACAGATTCCCGCGCCGATCTGGCGATCATCGGTTCCGGCTCGGCGGCGTTCGCCGCCGCCATCGCCGCGGTCAACCTCGGCAAACGGGTGGTGATGGTGGAGCGCGGGACGGTCGGGGGCACGTGCGTGAACGTCGGGTGTGTGCCCTCGAAGGCGCTGCTGGCCGCCGCCGAGGCCCGCCACGCCGCCGAGGCGGCGGGCCGGTTCCCCGGGCTCACCCCCGCCGAGGTGCCGCTGGATTTCCCCGCCCTGATCGCGGGCAAGGACGCGCTGGTCGGGCAGCTGCAGGCGGAGAAGTATGTCGACCTGGCCGCCGACTACGGGTGGGAGATCGTCTCCGGCACCGCGGTGTTCGACGGCAGCGCCGAGGCACCCGTGCTGCGGGTCGCGCGCGCCGAGGGCGGTGTACGGGTGATCGAGGCCGACCAGTATCTGATCGCCACCGGTGCCGCGCCCTGGGCTCCGCCGATCGACGGCCTCGTTGAGGCCGGGTATCTGACCTCGACCACCGCCATGGACCTCCAGCAGCTGCCGGAGTCGCTGATCGTGGTGGGTGCGGGCTATGTGGGGCTCGAGCAGGCCCAGCTGTTCGCCCGCCTGGGCAGCAAGGTCACGGTGATCGCGCGTAGCCGGCTGACCTCGGGTGAGGAACCGGAAATCTCGGCCGCGCTCGAGGCCGTCTTCGCCCACGAGCGCATCGACGTGCTCACCGCCGCCACCGTCGAGAAGGTCCTCGCCGACGACGGGCACAAGGTGGTGACCGTGCGCACCGGCGGCGGCGCCAGCACCGAGCTGCGGGCCGAGCAGGTGCTGATGGCCACCGGCCGCCGCCCCAACACCGCCGGGCTGGGCCTGGATGCGGTCGGCGTCGCCGTCGACGAGCGGGGCGCGGTCGTGGTCGACGACCGCCAGCGCAGCAGCAATCCGCGCATCTGGGCGGCCGGGGACGTGGCCGGGGATCCGCAGTTCGTGTACGTGGCCGCCGCGCAGGGCACCCTGGTCGCCGACAACGCCCTGGCCGGTGCCGATCGCGTCCTGGACTACACCACGGTGCCGCGCGTGACGTTCACCAGCCCCGCGATCGCCTCGGTCGGACTGACCGACGCGCAAGCCGCCGCGGCCGGGCTGGCCTGCCAGTGCCGGGTGCTGGGGTTGTCGAGCGTGCCGCGGGCGCTGGTCAACCGGGACACCCGCGGCCTGGTCAAGATCGTCGCCGAAGCCGGCACCGGCCGGATCATGGGCGTGCACGCCCTCAGCGACGGCGCCGGGGACCTGATCACCGCCGCCACCTATGCGATGACCGCGGGTCTGACCGTCGACCGGCTCGCCCACACCTGGGCGCCGTACCTGACCATGGCCGAAGCGCTGAAACTGACCGCGCAGACTTTCACCACCGACGTCACCAAACTGTCCTGCTGCGCAGGCTGACGCCGTCGGACGGGAGGCAGTGATGAACGGACACATGACGATCGGGGACCTCTCGGCCCGCACCGGGGTGCCGGTGAAGGCGCTGCGCGAGTACACCGACCTCGGCCTGATCTACACCCTGGGCCGCAGCCCGGCCGGCTACCGCCTCTACACCGACGACGCGGAGTGGTGCGTGCGGTTCATCGGCGAGCTGCGCGGCCTCGGGCTCACCATCGCCGAGATCTGCCAGCTCACCTCCACCGACCGTGACGACCACGGCCGTTCGGTCGGCGCCCATCTCGCCGAGCTGCTGCAGCGGTCGCGGCAGCGGCTGCGCCAGCGCATCGCCGATGCCGAGCAGATCCTCGACCGCATCGACGCCTTCGAAACCGCACACCGTGCGCATCTGGCCACCGACGACCTGTGCTGGGCCGGTGACCCGTGCGGATGCGAGCTACGGGCTTGACCCTCACCCCGGGGACAGACCCTACCGTCGGCACCGTCACTGTCCGATCGCCCTCGAGGAGTCCGATCCCATGAGTACCGACAACCTCACTGCCGACGTTTTCGCCAAGATCCTGCCCGCCGGCCGGGACCGGGCGCTGATGCGCGCCGCGCTGCGGCTGCTCACCCACGGCACCCCGGTCACCGTCACCGAACTCGCCGCCGCCGCGGGAGTGCCCGACCTCGACCCCGCGCAGACGCCGATCGGCGCCGACGTCGAATACGACGAGGCCGGCCGGATCGTCGGCTGGGGCCTGACCCTCAACCCGACCCCGCACCGGTTCAGCGTCGGTGGCCACCAGCTCTACACCTGGTGTGCCCCCGACACCCTCATCTTCCCCGCCGTCATCGGCGCACCCGCCTGCATCGAATCCGACTGCCCGATCACGGGCACCACCGTGCGCCTGACCATCGACCCCGTCACCGGGGTCAGCGACCTGGAACCGGCCACCGCGATGGTGGCCTTCGTCGACCCCGACCGGATCCAGCCCGGTCACCTCCGCGCCACCTGCTGCAACCCGCAGATGTTCCTCGCCACCTCCGACGCCGCCCACCACTGGCAGGCGAAATTCCCAGGCATGACGGTGCTGCCGGTCACCGACGCCTACCACCAGCTCGCCCGCCCCCTCGCCGACGCGATCACCGACCCGACCACGACCACCGGAACCAGCGCCTGCTGCTAGATCGCGCCGCCGCCGATCCGGGCCGGCGCTGCGGGTCAGAACAGGGTGTCCCGCACGCGCAGCGGCCGGTACCCGGTGGGGCCGAGCTGGGCGAGTTCGGCGTCGATGTCGACCTCGATGGCGCCGAAGAAGTTGATGTTCTCGCTGTGGGCCGGGGAGATGTGCGTCAGCACCTCGTCGTCGATGCGCCGCCCGGCCCGCCGCATCTGTTCGGTCGCCAGCCCGTAATACTCTGTGGTCCAGGCGATGACGGCGTTGGTCGCCAACGTGAGGCACCATGCCTGTTCGGTCTGTCCCTCCAGGTGCCTCGCGCGCACGGCGCCTTCGTGCGCGTAGAGCAGGTCGCGGCGGAGCGCGTGCAGGGATTCGCCCTTGTTGAGCTGTCGGGAGATCTTGCGCCGATAGCCCGGGTCGGACAGGTACCGGGCGGCGTAGATCGTGCGCCGCAGCGCCCCGTATTCCTTGAGCGCCGCCGCGAGGGCGTTCTGCCGGCCCGACGCGGAGAGCTTGCCGACCAGCAGCGACGCGGTGGCGTGCCCGAACTTCAGCGACCCGCTCAGCCGGAGCAGGTCGTCGTAGTGCTCGGCGATGAGATCCAGATTCAGCTTGCGGGTCAGCAGCGGCCCGGCGTGCGGGAACGCGGACTCCACCTGGGCCCGAGGCGCCGCCCGATACAGGGTGATCCGGCCCAGGTCCCGGATGCGGGGCGAGAGCTGCAATCCGAGCAGGTCGAACAGCCCGAAGTTCACGAGGGTGACGCCGTGCGTGTCGGTCGCATGCTCGGTGATCGGCAGATCCGTTGCATTGCCGAGGATTTCGTCCAGCACGTAGTGAGCTTCGCGTCTCGTCGCGACGATGACCTTGGTGCCGTAGGTGGCGTGCTGATCGGTGACATGGGTATACGTGCTCAGTCCTTCGTTCGCGAAATAGCGGCTCAACGCTCTGGCGGTGACCGATTTGCCGCGGGTCGGGAACCGTTGCCCATCACTCGACGACAGGGTGCCGGCGCCGAAGACCGGGGTCAGCGGCAGCCTTTGGTGGTAGTCGATGATCGTCAGGTTCGCCGCCCGCAGCGTCTCCTCCCGCACATACCATTCGCTGGTCCAGGCCAGGATGTCGTAGGAGAGGCCCGACGCCTCGGCCATTCGGGTCAGCCCGAGGTTGGTGGAGTAGGCCAGCAGGACGGCGATGAGGTTGCGTTTCAGCTCCGGGCTGCGGGCCTGTTTGCCGCCGGCGTGGGTGAAGCAGTCCAGGTAGCCGGTGCGTTTGTCCAGCTCGATCAGCAGCGACACGATCGGCGCGAACGGCAGCATCTCCGTCAGCTCGGCCTTGAGCGCCGTCGCCTCCGCGGGCACATCCTCCGCCGACAGCGGTGAGATCACCAGGTCACCGGCCTCATCGAGACGGACCGGCCCGTCGCCGCCGGCGAGCACCTTCTCCAACTCGCCCATAGCGGCGTCGAGCTCGTCGGTGGCGGTCGCCAGCGCGCGAGCGGGATCAGCGGACTTGCCGACCAGGCGGCAGAACTCGTCACGCTGCGGCTCCCACGCCTGCGGGGTCAGCAGGTACGCGGCCGGGTCGGCGTAGCGGCGCGACCCCGGCACGAACACATCCCCGCTGCGCAACCCGTCACGCAGCCCCAGCAGCACGCACAGCTCCCAGTAGTGCCGATAGGCGGTGGTGTTACCGGCTTTGCGGGCCTCGTCGAGGTAGCCGCGCCACTTCGTCGGCACGAACCCGGTCGGCGCGTCGTCGGGCACCTTGCGGGTACCGGTCGCGTTCAGCTCCCGCAGCATGTGCACCCCGATCAGCAGCTCGGTCGCGGCGGTGCCGCCGGCGAACCGGACTGTCGACAGCACCTGCGGGGTGAACTGCCGCAGGTAGGAGTACGAGCTGTCCAGAGCGGCCAGGTGCCCGTGATCGCGCGGCAGCCGAGGCTTGGCCTGCGCGACCGCGGCCCGCAACCGCTCCCATCCGATCCGATCGCCCCGGATCAGGCCGCCGATCTCCTCGTCGGGGATCTGCAGGTCACAGACGATCGCCAGCAGGTCGTCGAGCAACCCCTGCCGATCCTCTCCGGCCTTACCGCGCTCGGCCAGCTCGTCGCGCATCCGGCGTTCGGCCTTGCTCAACCTGGCCGAGATCGCCTGATCGAACAGCTGCACCACCTCGTCGAGCACATCGGTGGCCGACTGCGCCAACACGGTGAGCAGAATCGGGTAGCGGCGTTGCGGATCCCGGCGTTCGAGGGCTTGGCCCGTCAAGCGGCGGCCCACCGTCGCCAGGAACCGCCGCCGCTCCGCGGCAGCACCGACATGTCCAGCTCATCCGCGCCCAGGTTGCGCAGGAACACCAGCTTCTCGACCTCGGCCTTCACCGCGGTCGCCGACGCCTCCACCGGGCCGGTCGACAACCACCGCAACCGCGACATCTCGATCGACGGGTCGACGACCAGCAACGCATTCAGTTCCTTACACCGCTGCGGCGTGAACTCGCGCGCCAACCGGTCGTAGGTCTCCCGCTGCGCCCGCGTGCGAGCGTGCGCGACCCGGCGGACCACCGTTTCCGGGCCCGGCCGGATCACCCGCGCCGAGATCAGGTACTCACACGCCAGCCGGAACAACAGCGTCGGCGAATCGTGCTCCATCGCCCGCGCCAGCAGAAACTCATCCAGCTCCTTCAACTCCATCGCCCCGGCAGGCCGCCACCCCAGATACTGGGCCACCAGCCGCACATGCTCGGTCCGCGTCTGCGCCCGCTTGCCATACGAACGAAGCTGCGCTGCATCGATATTCAGCTGATCCGCCAGCCGGGCCACCGCCACCGGCGGCGCCGACGGCACCTTGTCCGGCACGAACCCCAGCCACGGCAAGGTGCACAACGCCACCGCCAGGCCCAGACGGACCGCAGGGCCCCTGCCCTGCGGAGCAACAAACGCCAGATCCGCCGGGGTCAGCGTGAAGTACCGGAACAACTCCTCACGACTGATCTCCGGGAACTCCCGCAGGCGCTGCAACTCCTCGTCCGCGAATACCCGCGTCGCCACGAACCCCAGCCTCCAACACGCCGACCAACCTCATCGGCAGACAAGCCAAGCACCAACCACCCCGGCCCGCAGCCCGAACCGAGAAATCGCCGCTGACCAGGCACTACGCGAACTTCGTTGTTTTTTGCGCCATTACTACCGGGACCCCAGGCAGTTCTAGAGCCAGTTTCTTCTAGCTGTCGGTCAGTCGATCTCGCAGCCCACAGGGTGGTGCTGGTGGGTGCATCGGGCAGCGTACTCGGCCGGGGTCTGGTAGCCCAGCGCCGAGTGGCGGTGCCGGTGGTTGTGGTCGTCTTTGAAATCGTCGATCACCACGCGAGCTTCGAGCAGGGTGGGCCAGCAGTTGCGGTTCAGGCACTCGTCGCGAAGCCGGTTGTTGAACGATTCGATGAATCCGTTGTTCCACGGCGTGCCGGGCGGAATATAGGAGATGCCTACCGACCCTGCACAGAACGCCTGGAGCGCCTCTGAGATGAACTCAGGGCCGTTGTCCATGCGTAGCACCATGGGTGGGCCACCCCAGATCGCGAAGGTCTTCTCCAATTCCTCGACCAACCGGTCGGCGGTGATCGAGCGATCCACGATGTTGAGCAACGACATCCGGGTGTGTTCATCGACCATTGATGCGATCTTGACCTTCTTGCCATCCACGGTCGAGTCAAACTGAAAGTCCAATGCCCACACCACCTTCGGCGCATCCGCCGCCACGATCGGCACTGACGATTGCCCGGCTCGTTTGCGCCGCGGCGCCCGGCGCACCTGCAGGCCCTCCTCCGTCCACAGCCGATGCACCTTCTTCTTGTTCACCTCGATACCGTCGTCGAACCGCAGGTGCGCCCACGCCCGCCGGAACCCGTGTCGCGGGTGCTTGCGGGCGTAGGTGCGTAGCTGTGCACGCATACCAGCGTCCGGGTCGGCCGGTGTCTGAGCCAACGGCAGACGCCGGTAGGTAGACCGTGAAAGCCCAACAACCCTGCACGCCATACGTTCTGACATGTTCTTCACGTCTTTGAGCATGTCGATCGCGGCGCGTTTGGCGGTCGGGCTCAGAATTTTCCCTTGGCGATCTCCCGCAGCGCGTCTTTCTCCAACTCGGCGTCGGCGAGCAGGCGCTTGAGCCGGCCGTTCTGCTCGCGTAGCTTCTTGAGTTCCTTGGCGGCATCAGCGTCCATACCGCCGTACTGGCGGCGCCAGTTGTACAAGGTGGCCGCCGACACCTCGAGGTCGGCGGCGATCTCCTCGCCGTTCTTGCCCTCGGCCGCCAGTTCATCGGCTCGGCGCAACTTGCGCACGATGTCCTCAGCCGAGTGACGCTTCCGTCCCGCCATGATCCCTATCGTCCCTTCTCCGCCCTCAACAGGGCAATCAGGACTCTAGAACCACCCGGACCGGTTCACGGGGGACACGCCACTCCGACCGTGGGTGAGTGCGATTGACGGGCTTTGCAGCCGAGGCGCGTGCCGCGCCGTGTGCCGTTGATCGCGACCGCAAGAGTGTTGCGGCTCAATCTTGTGTCTGCGTGAACGCTGGTAGCAGGATCGCACCGATGAACCACGGGGCGTCGTCAGCGTCAAGGCGTCCGGCGCGTACTTCCTCGGCTGCCGCGTTCATCACCACGTGGGTGGTGGTCAGGAGCCACGTCACGGGCAGATCAGTTCGGAACGCATCTTCGCGTTGTCCACCTCGATCGGATTGCTGGTCGCCGGCCCGGTTGTCGGGCTGTGGTTCGTCATCCGCCAGCTGCGCGCTCAACGTCATCATCGGCTGGGTGCTCACTACAGCCGTCGTGGCCGGGGTGAACCGTCTGATCAACCGCTCCTAACCTCGGGTGCGACCTTCGAGATCACCCTCGACCGGCGGAGCCGCTGACGTTACGTCAGAGAATGTTCAAATACATACTCCCCCAACGCCTTTCAGCTGGTAGCGAGACGTGTTGAAGTAGGACGAGTAGCGACGGGAGTGCAGCGTGCCGTCCACGACACCAACCGGCCCGTGCGGCGAGCGCTACCAACAGGCACTGTAACCGCCACCCCACCATCCTCACCTCGAGCAGACGTATGCAGGGAGGAGTGGCACAACCACGCAGGGCCACTACAGCGAGTGGTCGGCAAAATGCGCGACACGCTGTCCACACCTCGGACGATCGTTGACAATGGCTCAATGGATGCTTCCGCCATCGTTGCCGCGATTGCCGCCGCCATCACTTTGGCTGCCCTGTACTTCACGCGACGACAAGTCAAGACCGCAGAAGAACAGACCGCAATCCAGCGGGGAATGTACAAAGATGCCGCTCAACCGTACGTCTGGGCAGATATCCGACCTCACGCCCAGCATGCTTCATTCATGATGCTCATCCTGAAGAATGAAGGACCGACCGTCGCTACCGACGTCTCACTGAAGATTAATCCAGGATTGCCGTCTGAATGGGCCCGGAACGAAGACCACGAGAAGTTCGCGAGCATGCGCTGCTTTGATTCGCTACCACCTGGACGTATGATGCAGTGGAATCTCGGATTGCCACAAGACCTCTTACCATCCCCCGATACTCCGGGTAACGGTGATGGGCGTTTCAAAATATCGATCTCTTTTCGTGGACCGAACGGGACGAAAACCACTTTAAGTTATTCGATAAACCTAAGCGAGTACCGATGGGTCGCAAAGACGACACCCGGCACCCCAATGACTATCGCAAAGTCAGTGGACGACGCCACCAAGACCCTATCCAAGGCAATCAATAACGTTGCGATACAGCTTTCCGAATAGCTTTTTCACGAACGGCAGCAGCGCAATTTCGGAAGCAGGGCTGTCAGTAGTATAGCTCCTAGTCTGGCAGCCCTCCCTCTGAGCGTCGCTCTTGAATTAAAGCATCAAGAACAGCTTGATCTCGAAGCATGGACCGCGGAATAGGTGCAGGCAGGCCGAGTTGATCAAGTAGCTCTCTCAATGAGACGGGGACAGGGCCAGGCTGTAACGTCGTCCACGAACCCAATAGATCAGCGATGTCTCTGGGAGTCGTGGAGAATGCTTCACCGAGGCCCTCGAACAACGCTAGGTCACTCAGCCTCAGTGGCACAGGGGCTCGCGCGGAGCCCCGCAACTCCTCGAACGGCGCAGACCTTGTAATCCAATCCAACCGGACGGAGGTTATGTTTGCGAGACCGTTATTCGGCACAACAACGTACGGTATGAATACCGGATTCGCCTCAACTCCAAAGGATAAGTGCTCCCTAATCAATCTCGCAGTTGACAAAATCTGGTTGAACTTGCTTTCGACAAACGAAGTATCCATATCTTTGTCGTAGGCAGAGACGTCAGCAAGACCTTGAGCAAGCCTGGCACTCAGGTGGTGATTCGTTGCGTCAATGAGAATGCAGGCACGTCCCGCAACCAACAGGAAATCGCAGACCGAAGGGGCTTCCCCTTTAGTACTAGACCACTCCTCCCGCATTTCGCTTTCATATACTACCCTCGAAATTTTGGAACTATAGGATGCAATCCGCCCCAGAATGTCACCAGCGACACGCTCGAACGCATAATTCATTGCAAGGCTGAATGCCTCGGCCGCTGAACCTGGCTTCGCAGGACCAAACGAGAAAAATGTTTGCCAATACAACTGCGAACCAAAGAACCTATCAACAATCCATTGATATCGGAGCGCAAAAACTGTGTCGTCGTCGTCCCGAAGAAATGGACGTTCCGTGAAAACGTATCGCTGATTCGTAACCGGACCCTGCTCGCGATCACGACGAAGCCTGCGCGCATAATCATTCGCCGAATATGCCATGTTCTTAAGTACGAACTCTACGGCGCATTCGGTAGCACCAGCACGCACTAGGTCCGAGCGTCGAACAACGAACCGCCCAGAGGAAACGATCTCGCTAATGATCTGGCCTGCAACCATGACATCGAGCAGCGGGATGCCATTTGCGAGTTCGAAAGCCTCAGCCGGGTTGGCACCTACTCGCGCGTCACTCACGCGTGCCGGCCAAGGCCGAAACCACAGATCGTACGTTAGAGCCTTGATCAACTCGATCTTGACGGGTTCATTGCTAAGGAAATTCGCCATATCATCCAATGCATGCTGACGAATCGCCGCGATGGTCTCGTCAGAGGTATACGCTTCGATCTCTGCGATGTACGCACCGACGTCGGCGGGGTCTGGGTTCGCCATTGAATCGAGTGCGTTCTGTACGCTTACGTGTTCCGTCGTAATGGACATAACTAGCTCAATCACGTCACTTGTTTCGATATCACGTACCCCGGATGATCCCTCTGTGACTGGACACGACTCAAAGACTTCTCGTATGAGTTGCGTTACTGATCGAGGGGGTACGAGACGATGGGTGACCCCGATCATCGGAGACAGCCGGTTAGCCCACTCCGCCCCAACTTCTGTCAGGAGTTCACGTTCGACACTCACCTCTGACCAGTCAGTCGTAGTAGCAACGTCAAGTCGAGACTGCATTGCTGCCAACGCATGAAGAGCCGATCTCTGGGAAATCTGTCCAAGTCGCTGAACCCGCTCGGCGTGGCTCAATGCGGTCAGCCCCGCGTGGTCAGAAATGATCGCGAATAGCGGTGCAGGCTGTCCGGTGGGTAGACGCTTGGGCGCCATGGAAGGTGACGTTCCGGGGCGCGCCCCGTTCGACCGCCTCTCGCGACGCCGTTGTTTGGTTGTCTTACCCGTACGAGGCTTGCCTCGCTTCTTCTTCGACATCTTAACCTCCGCGATCACGTCGGGAATTTGTGATATTCGCACCACTGCCTATACAGAATAATGGCAGCGTAAGTCATGCGCCGTTGTCAACGATTGAATACGTCTCTTGCGTATGCCGCCGCAGCAGAGACCGAATTCCGCTCGATCGTCGCAGGGTACTACCCAAGCATGTGTGGAAGGAATCCCATTCGAATTATCCCCCCAGTGTCGGACTTACATGATCAATCGTCGCCCAAGTTGCTCACATATTCTGCGTACGTTGCAGCAGCTGCCACAGCATGTCGCTCGATCGTCGCGGGGGAGTAGCCTAGGGCATCCGCGAGGATCGCGGGTGGTGCGAGCTTTGTGAGTTCGTGAAGTGTTCCAAGGCGGGCCGCCCTGGTACTGCAGATCGTCGTGAGGCACGTTCGTAAGTACCCCGGGTTGATATGTTGACCAGGCATGTACCCGCGGAACACCCATGTTGTGGCCGGATGCGCAGCGGTGTTCGCGAGCTCGCGCTCGCCAGCGAGGTAGCGGAATGGCTCATCAAGGGGCTCGGGCAGGGCGATGGCGATGTCGCCGAGCGTTACTGTCACAAGCTCGTCGGAGACAATCACGTCGTCCCACGTGAGTTTGACGACGCGATCGATCTGCTGGCCGAAGACGAGTACCAGGATCGCCGCAGCTCGGTCTCGAGGATTCAGCGCCAGTTTGTTCGACGTGATGCTGTCGACGGCATCGTGCTGGTCCTCAGTACTCATCTTGCGACTGCCACGACGGTGCGGCGTCATCGTTAGGTTCGCAGGGACCAGCGTGGTCTTGATAGCCCACGAAAGGAAGCGTATGGCGAACTCTCTCGTGCTCGGACCTTCGGCTTGCCAAGCGTCTAGGTCGGGCTGAGACAGGCCCGTAATCGAGATGTCCCGAGCGGTGAGCCAGTTGAGGAAGTCGATTGTTACAGTGACGGTTTGCTTGGATCTCAAGAAGGTTCCTTGCGACACCGACTCCATCGAATGCATCTGACGTAGATGGTGCCAACGAATATAGCGGTTTACGACGTCACGATGTTCCTCGGATATTACACGGCTGAGGGCTTCGTTGGACCATTCGATATAGCGGTGGAGCAGTCCGTCCCTAGGCGAAAGGATCTCGTGGGCCACCAACAGTTCTCGAACGTACTCGCGTGTTCGTGACTTCGGTAACGCATCGACCACCTCATGAGTCACCGCTGGCGACTGTGCAAGGTCAGTGAGAAATGCAGTGACGTGCGGTTGGTTGATCCACGTGAGTCCGCTATTGGCTCGTTTCATGGACTTCAACGCGGCCGCGAAGGGTTTGAGCTCAGCGTTGATGGCCCCCGTCTCTGGGTTCGTCAGGATCCGGTCAATCGTCGATCCGAAGACGCATCGCCAGCACCGCCCCTTGGCATAGAGCTCTTCTTCTGCGCCGCATTCCACGCAGTCGACGTTCAGTTTGATGCCGCTGCAGGCACGGCAGGCGGGTCGACCGTTGATGATTCCGGGCAGGACGCCGTTGTGGCCACATGCGCACACACCGCGGGTCCGTTTGGCCGCTTGGTAGCAGTAACCACAGATCTCTAGCTCCTGCCAGGTAACGACGCATTCGCGGTGCTCTCCGCAACGCTCGCAGGGGAGCCAGCGCTCTGGGTCTTCTGGCTTACGTGGGCGTGCCATCGTTACCGTCATCTCGGACGATCTTGATCCTGCGTGCCACGGAGCGCTTCTCACCTACGCCTAAGTCCGCCGGATTCGCCGGCGCGTCTGCGGTGGCCGCGGCTCGCATCTCGACGTAGGGCTCAAACAGATCGTTGGGTGTGCATTCGAGGATGTCGCATAGGGCAGCGAAGGTACGAGCCGGGATCCGTTCGGGAGTACCAGTCACCAATCGGTGCACTTGGGCGTTGGAGAGGTTGATCCCACGTGACTTCAGCAACGGGATGAGTTCCGTTGTCTTCCAAAGGTTGTGGTCGGCCATTCGTTGGCGCAGATTCCAGTGATAGCCGATTCGGCGTTGCTCGCTCACGGGTACTTCTTACTCCCACTTTCGTCACGAGTGACGATTCTCTGTTGGATCATCCTCTGGATGGTCTTCTGTTTGAAGTCTGCAGATACCGATGTGTAGAGGGCGGTGGTCGAGGAGTATGCATGGCCGACTTGCTGTTGTACGAACATTGGGTCGTATCCCGCCTCGAGGAGATGTGTGACGTACGAGTGGCGCAGGCAATGCATCTTGAGCTCCTTCGGCAGGCCGGCCATGTCGCGGACTGCGGTGAAGGTTCGATTGAAGTTTCGGATACCCGTGGCGCCGGCGCGTTCGGATGGCCACAGTGATGCCGAGCGGTCCGCAGTCGCAAAGAGCTCACGCCCGTGCTGCGACATCCAATGTTCGAGAATGCCTACGACCCAGTCGAACTCAGGCACAGTCAGGACCGTGCGTCGCCGTGGGCCCGACCCTGACATGCCCTTGGCGTAGCGGACTTGAACAGCGCCGTAGTGTCCATACTTCTCGACATGCGGATTCGGGCCGAAGTCGTAGTGTTCCAGCATCGCCAACTCGCGGCGCCGGAGACCGTAGGCATAACAGACCTTAAACGCTGTCGAGTCTCGCATGAGCGGGAGCCAGCGTTTCGAGCCCTTCGTGAACTCCTGGTCTACGAGGTCATCACACGCGTCAAAGAACGTCTGTAATTCGACCTGGGTGAAGCTACGCCGATTGGCCGGAATCGCGTCATCTGTCTTGTGGCGCGGCGTGTTCCACTCGAAGACAACTTGTCAAGCCCCGAGTTTTGTGGAGAGTCGGTTAGCTGGTTTCCTGTAACAGAATCCGATGAAGGTTGTCGCCGTGGG
>NZ_WXYI01000026.1:0-44427 GCF_009872315.1 Gordonia sp. YY1
GAATGCACGATGCCAAAATGGCATCAGACAATTCATCATCACACTATCGAGTTCTCAAAGAACACACACCCACCAGACGTCCTCTTGACGAGTCCGGCTCCGGTGAGCCTCTCCCAGAGCGTGAGAAATTCTCACGCTCTTGTTCTCGGGAGTGGCCCCGCACAGGCGGCCCGAGCGAGTAGCTCGGGCACTTTTGCTTCCCCGGTGCTTGCGGCTCCGGGGGAGTTGCTCTCTGCGGTGCGTCGATTAAGTTACACAGGCGCGAACAACGCGTCAAATCGCCTGGTCAGAGGCGTGGTTCGCTACGGCTTGGCTGCGTCAGCGGCCCAGTCTCGCGCCGGCGAAGCTCTTCTTGCCGCGGCGCACGACCAACCATCGCCCGTGGAGCAGGTCGGAGTCCGCCGGCTGCCACTCCGGATCGGTGATCTTCGTGTTGTTCACGTACGCGCCGCCCTCGGACACGGCACGACGCGCAGCCTTGTTGCTCTCGGACAGCTTGGTGTCGACGAGCAACTGGATGATCGTGGGTCGCTCCTGCACGTACTCCGCGATGACGGTCTCCCCCACTGCCGCCGCGAGCGTGGACTCGTCGAGCTCGTCGAGCTCGGCGCGACCGAACAGGGCCTGGCTGGCGAGCTCGACTGCGCGCGTGTTCCCTTCCCCGTGGATCAGGGTGGTCATCTCGGCGGCGAGCTTCTTCTGCGCGAGACGCAGGTGTGGCTTCTCCTTCGTCGCCTGCTCGAGTTCGGCGATCTCCTCGCGTCCGAGGAAGGTGAACCACCGCAGGTAGCGGATGACGTCCGCGTCGGCGGTGTTCACGAAGTACTGGTACCAGGCGTACGGGCTGGTGAGCTCGGGGTCGAGCCACAAGCTGCCGCCACCGGTGGACTTGCCGAACTTCTTGCCGTCCGACGACGTCACGAGCGGCACGGTCAGTGCATGCAGGGACAACCCGTCGAGTCGGCGTCCCAGGTCCACACCGCCGACGATGTTCCCCCACTGATCCGAGCCACCGATCTGCAGGAGGCAGCCGTACCGCCGATTGAGCTCGACGAAGTCGTTGGACTGCAGGAGCAGGTAGCTGAACTCCGCGTAGCTGATGCCGTCCCCCTCGAGACGTCGCTTCACGGTGTCCCGGGCGAGCATGACGTTCACCGAGAAGTGCTTCCCGAGGTCGCGCAGGAACTCGATGGCGGAGAGCTGTCCGGTCCACTCGAGGTTGTTGACGACGAGCGCACCAGTCGGCGACTCGTCGATGTCGACGAAGCGACGGAGCTGGGCGTCGATCCGGCCGGCCCATTCGGCGACCGTGTCGGGAGCGTTCATGGCCCGCTCCCCCACTTCCCGGGGATCACCGATGAGACCGGTGGCCCCACCCGCGAGAACGATCGGCCGATGGCCCGCGAGCTGGAAGCGTTTGAGGGTCAACAGCGGCACGAGGTGACCTGCGTGCAGACTCGACGCCGTCGGGTCGAAGCCCGCGTACAACGTGATGGGCCCGCCCGCGAGGGCCTCACGCAGTGCGTCGAGGTCGGTGGACTGCGCGATCAGACCTCGCCACTCGAGTTCGTCGAGGATGTCGACGGGTGCGGTTCCGCTCTGGGCGGTCGCGGCCCGGACGATTTCGTCGGTCGTGTTGGCGGTTCCCTCAGTCTCAGCACTCACCCCCCGATCTTGTCATCCATCGAGATCGGGGCTCGGACGAGGTGACTCGTGAGTGGGCTGCCGGCAGGCGTCGGCTACTGCTCGGAGATCAGGCGTTCGTGCTCGGCGTCGTCGACCTTGCGTGCCTCGTCGATGAGCATGACGGGGATTCCGTCGGCGTCGATCCGGTACGCGACATGGAGCCGCGGGTTGTAGAGCTCGTCGCCGGCGTTGATCAGCGGGCCGTGGTCCTGCGGGCAGGCCAGCCGTTCGCGCACGATCGGGTCGATGGCCTCAGCGCGTGTCGTCACGCGGCTCAGCCTAGGGCATCGTCGATCGACGAATGGCCCCAGTCCAGCTTCTGGGCGATCGTCCTGGTGTAGCGCCGGTACCGGCCCTCCTCATCGCGATACCAGGTCCGGGGACCGGGTTTCGGCAGACCTTCGGCCGCGAAGGCGGTGCTCAGCGGACGGAACGACGCCGAGTGCGGGATCTCGTCGACGACGCGGATGAGGTGTGGTCGCAGTTCGGCGGGGAACTCCCCGAGTGCGATGCGGAGCTGGGTGACGGTGAGTGAGTCGGCTTTCGCGTCCGGACGTAGCGTCAGCGCGGCGACGGCCACCTGATGACCCGGTTCTCCGACCCCGTAGGTGACCACCTGGTCGACACCCTGCATACGCGACAGAGCGTGGGTGATCGGCGGGATGAACACGGGGCCCGCCTCGGTCCGGATCACGCGGTCGATGGCACCGAGGAAGTACAGATCACCGTCGGCGTCGCGGACGAACAGATGTCCCGACACCTCCCACCGGTCGCGGCTGGTGAACACGTCGCGGAGCACCGTGCCGTTGGTGTCGAACTTGTGCTTGGCCTTGGAGAGCAGCAACCCGGCTTCACCGATCTCGGCCCGCCGGACGAATCCGGACTCGTCGATGAGCAGGCGGTCGTTCTCGATGTCGTAGGCCGCGACCTCGACGGGATTGGTCTCCGGAAGGGGCCGCCCGACGGAGGACAGCTTGTCGCCGGAGACGTTGGCCAGGATTGCCGAGCCGTCCGCGGTCGCGAAGAACTCGAGGATGCGGGCGCGTGGGAAGCTGCTGCACACGTCCTCCCACAGACCGGCCGACATCCCCGAACCCATGAAGAGTCGGATCGGGTTGTGTTGGTTGATCCGGAAACGGGGATCGCGCACGACGCCGCTGAGCATCGACCAGGTGTAGGACACGACGGTGACGCCGTACCGCTGCACCTCGGTGGCGAAGGTCTCCGGGTCGATGCCGTTGGACAGGGCGATCCGCGATCGGCCGACCACGGTGGCGCCGAGAGTCGTCAGCAGGCCGGAGGCGTGATGCAGGGGCGGCAGGCAGTACACCGTGTCCCGGTCGGACAGCGCCGCCGCCGATGCCGCACCGAACGCCGACATCGCGAACCGGTGGTTGGTGACCGGCCACGGGACGAGTTTGCCGCGCGCACGGCTGAACAAGATGAACGCGAGATCACCGGCCAGGCCGGGATCCGGCCGGTACCAGGTGGGCAGGACGACCGCGTCGGGATCGATCTGCTCCATGTCGATGATGGTGGCGCCGTCGACACCGTCGATGTCGCGGGAGTCGCCACTGCCGCCGCCGAGGACCAGCACCCGACCCGACGCCGCGGTGGCGAGGTCGAGGTTGTTGGGGTCGGTGACGATGACCGAGCTGTCGGCGAGCCGCATCATCTCCCGCACGTCGGCGTCGGCGGCGAGGAGGACGGAGACGGCTCCGAGCCGGGCCAGTGCCGCGACCACGACCAGTGCGCTCGGGCGGGTGTCCATCAGAACGCCGATGTGCTGCCCCGGCCGCACACCGCAGTCGATGAGACCGGCGACCACGTTGTTGATGCGGGCGTCGACTTGCGCATGGGTCAGCACGCGGTTCTCGAAGAGGAACAACTCGTTGTCGCCGTGCTTCTTGGTGTTCTCCGCCATCAGCTTGGACAGGGAGATCCGCGTGCCACCCTGGATCTGACCGAGGCGGAGCAGCCGCGGCACCGTACGCACCGACTCGGAGGCGACCGCTCGCGACGTCCGTTGCAGGGAGTTGACCAGTCCGAGCAGCTCGCGGGACGCGGCGGTGCCGGCATCGGCGACCGAACCCATCCCGTGGGTGATACGGGAGGACAGACTGACGCCACTGCCGTGGCCAGGCTCCGCGACCGTCATCTCACTGATGAGCTCCGGGCGGGTCCCGTTGGCCGACAACCAGTTCACCCAGTCGGCCGTCGTGGGCCAGGTGTGCTGACCGGCCGAGGAACCGACCACGAGCCCGAAATGACCGACGGGCAGCGTGGATTCGTATACCTCGGCGTCTGGCGCGGCACGCACGATCCCGCGCACCGCGGCCGGCTGACCGATGTCGTCGGCCTCGCCGACAAACGCCAGTACCGGACAGGTGATCTCGGTGAGCGACACGAGGTCACCGTTGATCACGAAGCCACCGGAGACCATGCGGTTGTGGGCCACGAACTGACGCAGCAGTTCGGCGATCGCCGGACCCGACCACGCGACCCAGCCGTCGGCCTCGAGAAACCTGCGCTGATCCTCACGCGGCAAAAGCGCCTCGCGGTCGTGGAGACGGCGGAGGAAGTCGATGCGGCTGCGGACGGTCTTGACCGGATCGAGCAACTGGAAGCCGGTGCGTGCCATCCAGTCCCGCACCCAGAGATTCCGCACGAACGATCTCTCGGCGAGGAACTCGGCAGCCGGCGCCACCAACCCCGCCGGCAATCCGAGGGGCAGTGCCGCGAGGACGTCGACCGGGCTGCCGAAGGTGATGAGGCTCGCGATCCCCTTCGACCGCCGGTACGCCGCGGTCTGGTACGCGAACATGCCGCCCTGGGAGTACCCGGCCAGGTGGATGTCGCGTCCGGTCGCCTCGATGATCAGGTCGATCGCTTGACTGATGGCGACCACATGGTCGGCGAGATTGCGTTCCATCCCGCCCTCTTCGGTGTCCGGGGACCCGAAGTCGATCACCCACGGCGTGATGCCGTTGCGATGGAGGACGGACACCGCACCGTTGTGTTCGGTCACGTCGTAGACGTTGGCGGACACCATCATCGGAGGCACGAGGACGATGTTGGGGCCGGTGGACGGATCGTTCGGGAAGTACCGCCGCAGGCGGAACATCTTGCGCGTCTCGACGATCGCGAAGGGCGCCGGTTCCGTCCCGGTCTCGAGTCCGCCGAACCGCAGGACCTCGAGCCCGTTCTGAGCGGTCGCCACCACCCGGCTGACCACTCCCCCCACATCGGGGATACCGTCCCAACCCACCATCGCGTCGAATCCTCCCGTCGTCAGCGTGACGTGCACCACCAACATCGGTGACATACGTCACTCTACCCACTCAGAAGTGGATCAGCGTCGTCCTCCGGGCCCCGCGTTCCAGCGTGTCCGCAGGTCGGCCGATTGCGACGACACCAGTTCTATCTGCCGTCGTACCTGAATCGGCGCGGTCCCGCCATGCGCGTCACGCGACTCCACCGATCCACGCACCGTCAACACGTCGCGAACCGCAGGGGTGAGCGAGGGATTGATGCCGGCCAGCGTCTCGTCGTCGAGCTCGTCGAGACCGACACCCCGCGACTCGGCCTCGCGGACACAGGCTCCGGCGACCTCGTGTGCAACGCGGAAGGGCACACCCTGCCGCACCATCCACTCGGCGATGTCGGTGGCCAGGGTGAAGCCGGCCGGGGCCAGCTCCTCCATCCGGTCGGTGTGGAACTCGAGCGTCGCGACCAGGCCGGTGACGGCCGGCAGCAGCAGTTCGAGCTGCGCCACCGCGTCGAAGACCGGTTCCTTGTCCTCCTGGAGGTCCCGGTTGTATGCCAGTGGTTGCGCTTTGAGGGTCGCGAGCAGACCGGTCAGGTCACCGATCAGCCGGCCGGCCTTGCCGCGCATCAGCTCGGCGACGTCCGGGTTCTTCTTCTGCGGCATGATCGAGCTGCCCGTAGACCAGGCATCGGCCAGTGTCACGTATCCGAATTCCGGTGTGCTCCAGATGATCACCTCTTCGGACAGCCGGGAGAGGTCGACCGCGATCATCGCGAACACGAACGCCGCCTCGGCCGCGAAGTCGCGGGACGAGGTGGCGTCGATGGAGTTCTCGGCCGGTGCGTCGAACCCGAGATCGGCCGCGATGGCAGCCGGGTCGAGACCCAGCGACGAGCCGGCCAGCGCGCCGGACCCGTACGGCGACACCGCGGTCCGGCGGTCGGCGTCGGCGAGCCGGTCGATGTCGCGGAGCAACGGCTGCGCATGGGCGAGCAGGTGGTGGCCGAGCAGGACAGGCTGAGCGGCCTGCAGGTGCGTCTTGCCGGGCATGATCGCGTCGGGATGAGCGGCCGCCTGGGCGGTCAGCGCGTCGACCACGTCGAGCAGACCGAGGGCGACGCGACGCATGGCGGCGCGCAACCACATCCGGAACAGCGTGGCGACCTGGTCGTTGCGTGACCGGCCGGCACGCAGCCGCCCACCGAGCTCGGGACCGACCCGTTCGATGAGTCCCCGTTCGAGCGCACCGTGCACGTCCTCGTCGGACTCCGCGGGACCGAACGTCCCGTCGGCGACATCGGCTGCCAGTCGGTCGAGACCGTCCAGCATGCCTTTCAGGTCGTCCCCGGTGAGCAGCCCCGCCTTGTTGAGCACCCGGGCGTGGGCCTTGGAAGCCTGGATGTCGAACGGCGCCAGGGCCCAGTCGAAATGGGTCGACTTGCTCAGGGCGGCCATCGCCGCGGCCGGACCGCCGGCGAAACGGCCGCCCCAGAGCGAACCCTCGTTGGTCGTTCCGCCGGTCTGCTCGTCACTCACAGATTCAGGTCCCGCTTGGCCGAGATCTTCGAGGACAGGCCGTGCAGCTCGACGAAGCCGCGGGCTGCCGACTGGTCGAAGCTGTCGCCCTCGTCGTAGGTCGCGAGGTTGAAGTCGTAGAGCGACTCGGAGCTGCGACGTCCGGTGGCCGCGATGTTGCCGCCGTGCAGGACGAGCCGGATCTCACCGGACACATGCTGCTGGGTCGAGTCGACGAAGGCGTCGAGCGACCGCTTGAGCGGCGAGAACCAGAGGCCGTCGTAGACCAGCTCGGCCCACTTGCGGTCGGTGCCGCGCTTGTACCGGCCGAGCTCGCGCTCGATGGTGACGTGCTCGAGTTCTTCGTGGGCGCGGATCAGGACCATGGCGCCCGGGGCCTCGTAGACCTCGCGGCTCTTGATGCCGACGAGACGGTCCTCGACGACGTCGAGGCGGCCGACGCCCTGCGCACCGGCGCGGCGGTTCAGCTCCTCGATGGCCTGCAGCACGCTGACCGGACGGCCGTCGATGCTGACCGGGCGGCCCTTCTCGAAGCCGATGATGACCTCGTCGGGGGTGTTCCAGTTGACGGTCGGGTCCTCGGTGTAGCTGTAGACGTCCTTGGTCGGCGCATTCCACAGGTCCTCGAGGAAGCCGGTCTCGACGGCGCGGCCCCACACGTTCTGGTCGATGGAGAACGGCGACTTCTTGGTGACGTTGATCGGGATGTCGTTCTCCTCGGCGAAGGCGATGGCCTTCTCACGGGTCCACGCGTAGTCGCGGACCGGTGCGATGACCTCCAGATCGGGTGCGAGGGTGGCGAAACCGACCTCGAACCGGACCTGGTCGTTGCCCTTGCCGGTGCAACCGTGGGCGACGACGGTGCCGCCGTGGTCGCGGGCGGCGGTCACCAGGTGCTTGGCGATCAGCGGACGCGACAGCGCCGAGACCAGCGGGTAGCGGTCCATGTAGAGGGCATTCGAGGTGATCGCCGGGAGGCAGTACTCGTCGGCGAATTCGTCACGGGCGTCGACGACGACCGCTTCGACCGCGCCGCAGTCGAGGGCGCGCTGGCGGATGACATCCATGTCCTCGCCGCCCTGCCCGAGGTCGAGGGCCACGGCGACGACCTCCTTGCCGGTCTCCTTCTGGATCCAGCTGATCGCGACCGAGGTGTCCAGGCCGCCCGAGTATGCGAGTACGACACGTTCTGCCATGAGGTGAAGCTCCTGTTCTAAGCGATGACCCGAGTCCATCATCGGCCCCGGGGTTCCGACCACACCGTCCGGGTCTCGGTTGGCGGTGTGGTCAATTGCGGTTCTCGTCGTGTCCGGCCGCGGTGAGTGCGTCCGGTGGTGGTGGGCAGGACGTGGGCTACACGAGGCCCTCGATCCGTCGGGCGAGTTCGGCTCCGTCGAGCGGCTCCCGGGCGACCACGAAGATCGTGTCGTCGCCGGCGATCGTGCCGACCACGTCGGGCAGCCGAGCACGGTCGAGGGCGGCCGCCAGATAGTGCGCGGCGCCCGGCGGAGTGCGCAGCACGGCCAGGTTGCCGCTGCTGTCGGTGGAGACCAGCAGCTCCGACACGAGGCGGGACAGCCGGTCGGTGCCGCCGGACACGCCGCGCACCGGCGAACCGTCCTCGGGAACCACGTAGACACCCGCACCGCCGTCGGCGGCCCGCAGTTTGACGGCCCCGAGCTCGTCGAGATCGCGCGACAGCGTGGCCTGCGTGGCATCGATCCCCTGGTCGGCCAAGAGTCGCTGCAGCTCGGACTGGCTACGCACCTGGTTGGTCGACAGGATGTCGATGATCCGCGCATGCCGCCCCGCGCGGGTCGCGGCGAGGCGGTTCTCCGTGGGTTCGGCGCCGGCGGTCATCGCTCGTCCTGTGTCACTGTTCGTCCTGGGTCACTGTTCGTCCTGGCTTGGGGATGTCATCTCACTGGTGCTCCAGAAGCCAGACCAGCAGTGCCTTTTGCGCGTGCAGACGGTTCTCGGCCTCGTCGAAGACGACGCTGCGCGGGCCGTCGATGACCGACGCGGTGATCTCGTCGCCACGGTGCGCCGGCAGGCAGTGCAGCACGATCGCGTCGTCGGCGGCGTGGGCGAGCAGCTCGTCGTTGATCTGGTACGGCCGGAAAGGCGCGGTGCGGTCCTTGCCGTCCTCCTCCTGACCCATCGACACCCAGGTGTCGGTGACCAGGACGTCGGCTCCCGTGGCCGCGGCGACCGGGTCGGTCACGAGCTGTACCGACCCCCCGGTCTCGGCGGCACGACGCTCGGTGTCGGCGATGATCGCCGGGTCGGGCTGGAAACCCTCCGGTGCGCTGATCGTGACGTGCATGCCGGCGGTGACGCCACCCAGCCCGAGCGAGTGGGCCATGTTGTTGGCACCGTCGCCGAGGTAGGTCATCTTCAGCCCCGTGGGCGACCCCTTGTGCTCGATGATCGTCTGCAGGTCCGCGAGCACCTGGCAGGGGTGGAACTCGTCCGACAGGGCGTTGACCACCGGCACGGTCGCGCTCGACGACAGCGCCTCGAGACGGTCCTGCCCGAAGGTGCGCCACACCACGGCATCGACGAAGCGCGACAGCACCCGTCCGGTGTCCTCGAGGGTCTCCTCGCGGCCGAGCTGGGTGGTGCGACCGTCCACGACGACCGCGTGACCGCCGAGCTGGGCGATGCCGACCTCGAACGAGAACCGGGTGCGGGTGGAGTTCTTGTCGAAGATCACCCCGACCCCGCGGGGCCCTTCGAGCGGGCGGAAGGCGAACGGCTTCGCTTTCACCTCGGCGGCGAGCGCGAGCACCTCGGCCTGTTCGGCCGGGGTGAGGTCGTCGTCGCGCAGGAAGTGCCGCGTCATGCCCCATCTCCCTTGTTCACGCTGTCTCCCTTGTTCACACTGTCTCCCTTGTCCTTCTGTGCAGCGTGCGCAGCGGCGTCCAGCAGGTCGGGCAGCGCTTCGACGAAGCTCTGCCCCTGCTCCTCGGTGATGATCAACGGCGGTGCGAGCCGCAGCACGTCGGGTGCCGGTGCGTTGATGAGGAATCCGGCGTCGCGGGCCGCGGCCTCGACGCCGGCCGACAGCGGCTCGGTGAGCACGATGCCGAGCAGCAGACCGGCGCCCCGCACGTGATCGATCAGCGGATGGTGGAGGCCCTCGATCCCGGTGGCGATCGTCTTGCCCACGGCGGCGACGTGATCGGTGAGACCTTCGGACTCGATGACACCGAGCACGGCGAGTGCCGCGGCCGCGGCGACCGGATTGCCACCGAAGGTGGTGCCGTGCTGACCGGGTTCGAACAGATCGGCGGCCGCACCCGTGGCGATGCACGCACCGATCGGCAGTCCGCCGCCGAGTCCCTTGGCGAGCGTCATCACGTCGGGAACCACACCCACCTGCTGGTGGGCGAAGAAGGTGCCGGTTCGCGCGACACCGGTCTGCACCTCGTCGAGGATCAGCAGCGCGCCGCGCTCGCTGGTGATGCGCCGGGCCGCGGCGAGATAGTCGGCGGGCGGGACGATCACGCCGGCCTCACCGAGGATCGGCTCGAGGATCACCGCGGCGGTCTGGTCGGTGACGACCGCGTCGAGCGCCTCGATGTCGCCGTAGGGCACGAACCGCACGCCCGGCGGCATCGGCTCGAACGGAGCACGCTTCGCCGGCTGTCCGGTCATCGCCAACGCACCCATCGTGCGACCGTGGAATGCCTTCTCGGCGGCCACGATCTCCGGCCGGCCGGTGCGGCGCGCGAGCTTGAAGGCGGCCTCGTTGGCCTCGGTGCCGGAGTTGCAGAAGAACGCCCGGCCGGGATGACCGAAACGGTCGAGCAGCTTCTCCGCGAGTTCGACGACCGGCGGCGAGATGTAGAGGTTCGACACGTGCCCGAGCGTCTGCAGCTGGGTCGTGACGGCCTCGACGATCGCCGGGTGCGCGTGGCCGAGGGAGTTGACCGCGATCCCGCCGAGCAGGTCGAGGTAACGCTTCCCGTCGGCATCGGTGACATACGGCCCCGAGCCACCGACCAGGGCGATCGGCGGGGTCCCGTAGTTCTTCATCAGCGACTGGCCCCAGCGCTGTTGCAGCGGTGCGGTCACAGGTCCTCCTCATGGGTTCCGGCGGCCGCCTTCGCCCCCGACTCGGCCGGGTCGACGACGGAGGTGCCGGTGGAGCTTCCGGTCAGTAGTTGGGCGAGCACCGAGTGGGCGACGCGGCCGTCGATCACGTGGGCGCGTTCGACTCCCCCGGTCACCGCACGCAGACAGGCCTCCATCTTCGGGACCATGCCGGAATCCAGCGACGGCAGGAGCTCGACCAGCGCATCGGTGTCGATCTGGGACACCAGCGACCCGCGGTCGGGCCAGTCGGTGTAGAGCCCCTCGACATCGGTGAGCATCACGAGCCGCGACGCGCCGAGCGCCTCCGCGAGCGCTCCCGCCGCGGTGTCGGCGTTGATGTTGTGGACGACGCCGTCACGATCGGGAGCGATGGTCGACACCACCGGGATACGGCCCGCCCCGATGAGATCGAGCACCGCCGAGGTGTTCACCGAGGAGATGTCGCCCACGAGCCCGATGTCGGTCGCGACGCCGTCGACGAGAACCGTCCGCCGCGTCGCGGTGAACAGGTGGGCGTCCTCGCCGGTGATGCCGACCGCATAGGGCCCGTGCGCGTTGATGAGGCCGACGAGCTCACGACCCACCTGACCGAAGAGAACCATCCGGGCGACGTCCATCACCTCCGGGGTGGTGACCCGGAAGCCGCCCTTGAATTCCCCTTGGAGGCCGAGCTTTTTCAGCATCGCCGAGATCTGCGGTCCGCCTCCGTGCACGACGACGGGGTGCATGCCGCAGGCACGGAGAAACACCATGTCCGCGGCGAACGCCTTCTTCAGCTCGTCGTCGACCATGGCGTTGCCGCCGTATTTGACGACGATCGTGGCGCCGGCGAGTTCCTGCAGTGCGGGGAGCGCTTCGGCAAGGATCGTCGCCTTCTGCAGACCTGCGGCCGGGTCGATCGCCCCCGGGACACTTTCAGTGGCACCGGATTCCGGTGTGGTGCCGGTCATGACGAGTACGCCGAGTTCTCTTCGACGTAGGCGTGCGAGAGGTCCGTGGTCCGGACCGACGCCGATGCGTCGCCGAGTTTCAGGTCGACGAGCACGTCGATGTCGGCGTCGGACAGGTCGACGTCACGCGCACCCCGCACGCCACAGCCGTTCTCGCACACCGGCGATCCGTTGAACGACACGGAGATCACGTCCGGGTCGATGCGGACCGGCGAGGCGCCGACCGTGGCCAGCACCCGGCCCCAGTTCGGGTCGGAGCCGAACAACGCGGTCTTGACCAGGGAATCGCGTGCGACGAACCGGGCGACGGTCAGCGCATCCTCCTCGGTCGGTGCGCCCGTGACGGTGATGGTGACCCGCTTGGTGACGCCTTCGGCGTCGGCCTGCATCTGGGCGGCCAGATCGTCGCAGACCGCGAACACGGCCTCGTCGAGGTCGGCCTGGTCGACCGGGATCTGGCTGGCGCCCGAACTCAGCAGCAGCACCGTGTCGTTGGTGGACATGGAGCCGTCGATGTCGAGCCGGTCGAACGTCCGCGCCGTCGCCCGGCGCAGCGCGGTGTCGAGCTGTTCGGAGGTCGCCGCAGCGTCGGTCGTGAGCACCACGAGCATCGTCGCGAGCGACGGCGCCATCATCCCGGCGCCCTTCCCCATACCGCCGACGTTCCATCCCTGGGGATGGTGCAGCGCAGCCTGTTTCGGCACGGTGTCGGTGGTCATGATCGCGTGCGCGGCATCGGTGCCGCCGGTGAGTCCGCCGCCCATCTCCTGGACGATCTCGGTGACGCCGGCGAGGACCTTGTCCATCGGGAGGCGATCGCCGATGAGACCGGTCGAGCAGACCGCGACCTCCACCGCACCGGTGCTGGTCCCCCAGTTGCTCAGCGCCTCCGCGACGGCCTCGGCCGTCTTGTGGGTGTCCTGGAATCCACCCGGTCCGGTGCACGCGTTGGCACCGCCGGAGTTGAGGATCACGGCCCGCAGCCTGGCCGTGGTGAGGACCTGCTGGGACCAGAGCACCGGAGCCGCCTTGACCTGATTGGTGGTGAAGACACCCGCGGCCGAACAGTCCGGACCCTCGTTGACGACGAGAGCGAGGTCGGCGGCACCGGATGCCTTGATACCGGCCGCGATTCCCGCTGCACGGAATCCCAGCGGCGCGGTGACACCCTGTCCGCGGACGAGCCGCGGATGATCGCCCGGGGCGCCGCCCTCGATCCGCTCCGGATCCTGCTGGGTGTTCTCGATTCCCGTCACGGTGCGACTCCCACGGTGCTCAGTCCCTCGTTCTCCGTCCAGCCCAGCGCCAGGTTCATCGATTGGACCGCGGCGCCGCCGGTCCCCTTGGTCAGGTTGTCCACGGCGCCGACGACCACCAGGGTCTGGGCGCGCTCGTCGACGGTCACGCCCAGCTGGACCGCGTTCGACCCGATGACCGAACCGGTGGCCGGCAGACGACCTTCCGGCAGTACGTGGATGAATTCCTCGTCGGCGTAGGCCTTTTCGTAGACCGCGCGTACCTCGTCGCCGGTCGCGGTGGTCCGTGCGGTGCACGTCGCGAGGATGCCCCGCGCCATCGGCGCGAGGATCGGGGTGAACGAGACGGTGACGGGCTGCTGCGCCGCCGCCGAGAGTGCCTGCGAGATCTCCGGGGTGTGCCGGTGGATACCGCCGACGCCGTAGGCGCGGGCCGAACCGATGACCTCGGAGGCCAGGAGATCGACCTTCGGCGAGCGACCCGCACCCGACGCGCCGCTGACCGCGACCACGGTCACGTGCGGCTCGGCCAGGCCTGCGGCGATCGCCGGGAGGAGCGACAGGATCGACACCGTCGGGTAGCAACCCGGGACGGCGATCCGGCTGGCGTCCTTGAGGACGTCGCGATTCCCCGGCAGCTCGGGCAGTCCATACGGCCAGGTTCCTGCATGATCGCCGCCGTAGTAGGCGGTCCAGTCGCCGGCGTCGCGCAGTCGGAAGTCGGCACCGCAGTCGATGATCAGGGTCGTCGGCGGCAGTGCGTCGGCGATGACGGCCGACGCGCCGTGCGGCAGGCCCAGGAAGACGACGTCGTGACCGCCCAGGATCTCCGGTGTGGTCTCCTCGAGAACCCGGTCTGCCAGCGGCAACAGGTGCGGATGGTGGGATCCGAGCGTGGTGCCGGCGTTGCCGCCCGCCGTCAGCGCACCGATCTCGAGCTCACCGGATCGCAGACGGGGATGCCCGCACAGGAGTCGGAGGATCTCACCACCCGCGTAGCCGCTCGCGCCGGCCACCGCGACCTTCACCTTGCTGGTTGAGCTTGTCCCGCTGCTGGTTGAGCTTGTCGAAGCCATGCAATCATTATGCAGCAGCCTGCAAATCAATTCATCGCCGGGTGCGTGGGCGTCGAAGTGCCCTTCGGTCAGCGGAGTCGGGCGCCCACTCGGTCGGCAGCGGCGTCCACCGCGGCGAGCTTCGCGGCGTTGGCCTCGTCCTCGGTGAGCGTGCGATCACTCGCACGGAAGCGCAGCGAGAATGTCAGCGACTTGTTCCCCTCGCCGACCTGCTCACCGGTGAAGACGTCGAACAGTGCGATGTCCTCGAGCAGCTCCCCCGCGCCGTCGCGCAGCGCCGACCGGACCTCGGCAGCGGGTACGTCGACCGCGACCACCACGTTCACGTCCTGCAGCACGGCGGGGAACACCGACACCGCGGGAGCGGGCAGCACCTCGCCGAGCGGGAGCGCGTCGATGTCGATCTCCACCGCGCACGCACGCTTGGGCAGGTGGGCGCGTTCGAGAACCGCCGGATGGAGCTCACCGGCGTACCCGACCGTGCGTCCGTCGACGGTCAGGCGAGCGCACCGACCCGGATGCCACGGCCGGTGATCGGCAGCGGAGAGTTCGACCTCCACGCCCGCGGCCCGAGCGATCGTGCGAGCCGCTTCGAAGGCGTCGAGGTAGTCGGCGGCACGGCCCGGACCCCAGGGACCCGCCGGATCACGAAGACCGGTCAGGACGACGCCGACGTGCAGCGGCTGATGCGGCAGCGAGGCGTCGAGCGCCGCGATGTCCTCGTCGGTCGGGCGACGGGTCACGTCGAGTGCGGGAACCGGCGCGACGTGGTCGCCGGCGATGACGACCTGGCCGATGGTGAACAGCGACAGGTCACGCTGGCCGCGGGAGATGTTGCGTGCGGCCATCTCGAGCAGACCCGGCAGCAGCGTCGTGTTGAGTTCGGGCCGATCCGACTCGAGGGGGTTGAGCACCTTGACGGTACGGCGACGTTCGTCGTCGGCGGGCAGATCCCAGAGGTCGAAGACCCCGGCCGGCATGAACGGGTACGGGAGGACTTCGACGTATCCGTCGAGCGCGAGTGTGCGCCCGACGCTGCGGCGTCGACGCTGCTTCGGCGTGAAGCCCGTGCCGCCGGGTGCTCGCGGCACGACGGCGGGGATGTCCTCGAGACCTTCGAGACGCAGCACCTCCTCGACGAGGTCGGCGCGCTGCCTGAGGTCGGGACGCCACGACGGTGGGACGACGTCGAGCGTATCGGTGCCGGTGACCACACACCCCACCTCGGTGAGGCGCGCGGCGGTGGTGCCCGCCGGATAGCTGATGCCCGCGACGCGGTCGGGCTCGTCGGCGGCGATGCCGATCGCCGACGGGAGCGGGGTCACGACCCGCGCCTCGGACAGCGGCGAGGAGATCGTGCCGCCGGCGATCTCCACGATCAGCTCGGCGGCGCGGTCGGAGGCGACCGCGGTGATCTCCGGGTCGACGATGCGCTCGAAGCGCTTGCTGGCCTCGGAGGTCAGCTTGTGGCGCTTACCGGTGCGGAAGACACGGACGGGATCGAAGGTGGCCGACTCGAGCAGGACGGTCGTGGTCTCCTCGCCCACCTCGGTGGCGCCGCCACCCATGACGCCGGCGAGGGCGATGGGACCGGTCTCGTCGGCGATGACGACGTCCTCGGGGTCGAGCACACGGTCGACGTCGTCGAGGGTTCGGAGCTTCTCACCCGGCTTCGCCGAACGGACGGTGACGGTGCCGGTGATGCGATCGGCGTCGAAGGCGTGCAGCGGCTGTCCCAGTTCGATCATCACGTAATTGGTGACGTCGACGATCGCCGAGATCGGCCGAATGCCGGCGACCATGAGTCGCTTCTGCATCCACCACGGCGAGACGGCCGACGGGTCGACGCCGCTGATCACGCGCGCGGTGTAGCGGGTGGCGCCGGAGCCGTCCTCGATGGCGACGGGCCACGGGGTGCCCTCGGCGGTCACGTCCGCCTCGGTGATGCCCGGGTCGACGAAGGGCACCTCGAAGCTGCTCGCCAACTCGCGACCGAGACCGCGGATCGAGAAGGCGTAACCGCGGTCGGGGGTGACGTTCACGTCGATCGCGGCGTCGTCGAGTCCGAGAACCTCGCGTGCGTCGGCGCCGGGCTCGGCCGTGCCGGGGGCGAGCACCAGGATGCCGCTGTGGTCGTTGCCGATGCCGAGCTCCGACACCGAGCAGATCATGCCGTCGGAGACGCGACCGTAGGTCTTGCGGGAAGCGATCTCGAACGGACCGGGCAGCACGACGCCGGGCAGTGCGGCCACGATCAGGTCACCCACGGCGAAGTTCCGGGCACCGCAGACGATGCCGCGCGGCTGTGCCTCGCCCACCTCGACGGTGCAGAACCGGATCGGCTTCTTGAACTCGGTGAGTTCCTCGATCGTCTCCACGCGACCGATCACCAGCGGACCGGTGATCTCCGGGAACTTCTCGATGTCCTCGATCTCGAAACCCACGCGGACGAAACCCGCGTCGATCTCCTCCGTGGTGGCCGACCACGTCGGGTCGCCCGCGCGCAGGACCTCGGTGTACCAGGACTGTGGTGCACGCACTGTGTATCAACTACTTTCGTCGCGTCGTGAGGAGTCTGGAGGGGTCGCGCCGCTCAGGCGGCCGGACCGAACGGGAGGGTGAACCGGATGTCGCCCTCGACCATGTCGCGCATGTCGGAGATGTCGTTGCGGAACTGCAGAGTGCGCTCCAGCCCCATGCCGAATGCGAAACCGGAGTAGACGTCCGGGTCGATCCCGCTGGCGCGCAGTACGTTCGGGTTCACCATGCCGCAGCCGCCCCACTCCACCCAGCCGGGCCCGCCCTTCTTGGCGGGGAACCACACGTCGACCTCGGCCGACGGTTCGGTGAACGGGAAGTAGGACGCGCGCATCCGGGTGGTGGTCTCCGGCCCGAACAGTGCCCGGGCGAAGGTCTCGAGGGTGCCGCGCAGGTTCGCCAGGGTGAGGCCCTTGTCGATGGCGAGACCCTCGATCTGGTGGAAGACCGGGGTGTGGGTGGCGTCGAGTTCGTCGGTGCGGAACGTACGACCCGGGCAGGCCACGTAGATCGGCAGGTCGCGGTTGAGCATCGAGCGCACCTGAACCGGTGAGGTGTGGGTACGCAGCACCTGACGCGAACCCTCGGGTGCGATGTAGAAGGTGTCCTGCATCGACCGCGCCGGGTGATCCGGCAGGAAGTTGAGGGCGTCGAAGTTGTGGTGTTCGGTTTCCACCTCTGGACCCTCGGCGATCTCCCAGCCCATGCCGACGAAGACGTCGGCGACCTGCTCGGCGATCACGGTGATGGGATGGCGCGCACCGACCGGGCGTCGACCGCTGGGCAGGGTCACGTCGACCGACTCGGCGACGAGGACCGCCGCATCGCGCTCGGCCTCGAGGACCGCGGTGCGCAACTCGAGAGACGCGGTGACCCGGCCACGAACCTGGTTGACGAGCTTGCCTGCTTCCGAACGCTGGTCCTTCGGCAGGCTGCCGAGTGCGCGTCGGGCCAGGGCGATCGGCGAGCGATCACCGAGGTGCGCGGATTTCGCCGCGGACAACTGCTCGAGGTCGGCCGCCGCATCGAAGGCCTCGACGGCCGACGCCGCGGCCGCCTCGAGGTCGTCGGGTCCGGGGAATACCGTTTCGTCGGCGGAAGTGGCCACGGTCGGCGAGCTCCTCATGCATGGGTCGGTGGATGGACGGTGTCGTCGTGACGCGGAGGGCCGGTCGGGCGCGGAAACCGGCTCGAGACGACCGTCGACGGCGGCGATGACTCTCATCGAGGGTAGTCGACCGCCGCGACGCGCTGACCTGCAGGGAGGCATGGTCTCCGGGAACCGTGTCCGCTCCGCGCGGACTGGGCGGCCGAAGAGCGAGGACACGAGCGGTCGTCGCACATCCGATCCCGGCGATCAGCCACCCGACGCCGTCGCCGAGGAGGCCGTACCGCGACACCATCAGAACAGCGACGCCGAGGCACACGAGCACGGCCACCAGGGCCAGGTCACGCGCGCGTCCGGATCGGCGGGCGACCGGGTCGTCCCACCACCGGAGCGGCCGGTTCTCCAGAGGCGACAGCACCGCGACGACGGGCACCATGAGCGCGAGGAGCAGCATCGTCTGGGCACCGACGATGATCGGGAACGACGCGGAGTGCACATCGGCACGGTCCAGCCCCGTCACCGCGCCCGACACGATGATCGCGGCGAGCACCGGCAGATGCCAGAGGTACAGGGTCATCGCACCCCGGTTGCCGAGGACGACCCACCACCAGACCCGCGGACGGGCCGCGATCTTCGCCAGCACCCTTCGCACGGCAATCGCGCCCGCACACAGCACGACCGCATGACCGGCGAGGAGCAGGCTGGGCGGGCTCATGTTCGACAGTTGCTGCCCCGGCACCGTGACGAGCGAGACCTCATACGGACCTCGGTACACGAGCCCGACGTCGAGGATCAGCACACCTGTCGCCACCGCCGCGGCAGTCACCGGACGAAGGATGCGCTTGGCGTAGGCGACGCCGAGCACGGCCGGGATCGTCCACACCGTGAGGAAGTTCAGATAGCCGAGCCACGACGGGCCGTCGGCGAAACGCATCACGTCGATGACCGCCGCACTCCCCCAGCATGTTCCGAGCGCGATCATCACGTGGCGGGGTGTGCAGATCCGCTGCAGCAGCGGGACCACGGCCAGCACGAGGAGATACGCACCGAGGAACCAGAGCAGCTGCACGCCGAGTCGCGCGACGACGTCGGCCGCGGCGTCGAGGCCGGCGGTCGTCAGTCCGGCCAGCAGGAGCAGCACGGCGCCGAGGTACCACACGAGTGGACGCAGCAGTCGCTGCACGCGGGTGAACAGCCAGTGCCCGGCAGTGGGGTGGTCGTGGGAAGCACGCGATATCCACCCGTGCGTCGACGCGGCGGCACCCGCGAAGAAGAACAACGGCAGCACCTGGAGCAGCCAGGTGGCCGGCTGCAGGATCGGCACGTCGCCGAGTGTGTTGCCGAGGCGGATCGCGCCCTCGGATGTGTCGACGGTGAGCATGATCGAGTGGCCGGCGACCACCACCAGCAGCGAGCAGATGCGGATGAGGTCGACGACCCGATCGCGGTCCCCGGTGAGTGCCGCGAGCTCGTGTGGGGTCGGCAGACTGGTCGGTCCGTCGGTCGTCCGGCGGCGGGAGGTCGTGAGCATTCACCGAGTCTCGCCGGGTCCGTGGCCCTCGACCTGAGCAGAACTACTCAGCCGGAGTCGGTGATCCCCGCACCCTCCGGGGCCCTGTGGCACGCATCACGTGCCACCGAAAAGCTTTACCATCGGCCGCCACCACGGTAGAGACGGATAGGTGAAGCAATCAACTATCACCCAGCTCCGAGGCGACGGCATCCGACTCGCCGCCGACGTCTGGGAGCCTTCCGGCACGCCGGCCGGCACCGCCCTGTTGCTGCACGGCGGTGGACAGACCCGGCATTCCTGGCAGCGCACCGGCGCCCGCCTCGCCGAGCACGGCTGGCGGGCACTGACGATCGACGCCCGCGGACACGGAGACAGCGACTGGGCCGACGACGGCGACTACAGCCACGACGCGCACGCCCGTGACCTGCGGCAGATCGTCGCCGACCTGGGTGAGACACCGGTGCTGGTCGGCGCGTCGATGGGCGGTTTGGCCTCGCTGCACGCCGCGGGCGCCGACCCGTCGATCGCGCGGGCGCTCGTCCTCGTCGACATCACCCCGACAGCCGAACCCGAGGGAATCGCCAAGATCACCGGCTTCATGCGCGACGGCCTCGACGGCTTCGACAGTCTCGAGGACGCCCTCGACGCCGTCGTCGCCTACAACCCGCACCGGAGCCGCCCGCCCCGGATCGAGGGCCTGCGCAAGAATCTCCGGGAACGCGACGGACGCTGGTACTGGCACTGGGATCCGCGGATGCTCGCATCGCACGACCACATGGAGCAGACAGCCGCCGACCGGGAGGAACGTGCGCGCGAGGCCGCGCGGGCGGTACGGGTCCCGACCCTCCTCATCCGGGGCAAACAGTCCGATGTCGTGAGCGACGACGGCGTGCGCGAGCTACTCCGACTGATCCCCGGTGTCCGCCTGATCGACGTCACCGGCGCGGGCCACATGGTCAGCGGCGACGACAACGACGTTCTGAGCAGCGGCCTGATCGACTTCCTGGACGGCGTCGCGGGCGCCGAGGCCGGCTGAAAGGCAACGGTCCCGGCACTCTGCGTGCCGGGACCGAAGCGATGACGGGGGCTATTTACCGAAGCCGGCGCGCTTGAGGGCGTCGGCCATCGCACCGCTCGGTGCGGGGCGACGGTCGTTCCGGTTGCCGCCACCGCGGTTGCCCTGGTTGGCGCGACCACCCTGAGCACCCTGACCGCCACGCTGATCGTTGCGACGTCCCTGCCCACCGCCACGGTTGCCCTGCTGGTTGTCAGGGCGCGGCGCGCGGGTGCCACCCTTGCCCGAGTTACCTGCGCCGGGCTCGTCGTCGAGACGCAGCGACAGTCCGATCCGCTTGCGGTCGACGTCGACGTCCATGACCTTCACCTTCACGATGTCACCGGACTTCACGATCTCGTGCGGATCGGAGACGAAGCGGTGCGCCATCGCGGACACGTGAACCAGACCGTCCTGATGGACGCCCACGTCGACGAAGGCACCGAAGGCCGCCACGTTGGTGACCTGACCTTCCAGCACCATGCCGGGCGTGAGGTCGGAGACCTTCTCGATGCCCGCGGCGAAGGTCGCGGTCTTGAACTCGGGGCGCGGGTCACGACCCGGCTTGTCGAGCTCGGCGATGATGTCGATGACGGTCGGACGGCCGAACGTCTCGTCGACGAAGTCGTCGGGACGCAGCTTGGTGAGGGTGGCGGTGTCGCCGATCAGCGAGCGGACGTCGGTGCCGACGTTGTCGAGAATCCGGGTGACGACCGGGTAGGCCTCGGGGTGGACGCTCGACGCGTCGAGGGGGTTGTCGCCGTCGGTGATCCGGAGGAAGCCGGCACACTGCTCGAAGGCTTTGGGTCCGAGTCGCGGCACATCGGTGATCTGCTTGCGGCTACGGAACGCGCCGTTCGAGTCACGATGCGCGACAATCGATTCCGCGAGCCCGGCGGTGATACCGGAAACACGGGACAGCAGCGGTACCGATGCAGTGTTCACGTCCACACCCACCGCGTTCACCGCATCCTCGACCACGGCGCCGAGCGACCGGGCCAGCAGCGTTTCGGAGACGTCGTGCTGATACTGGCCGACGCCGATCGACTTGGGATCGATCTTCACCAGCTCGGCGAGCGGGTCCTGCAGGCGGCGCGCGATCGAGACCGCACCGCGGATCGACACGTCGAGGTCGGGCAGTTCCTTCGAGGCATACGCCGACGCCGAGTACACCGACGCGCCGGCCTCCGAGACCACGACGCTGGTCGGCGGCTTCTTGCCGGAGTCCTTGATGGCCGCGATCAGTTCACCGGCGAGCGCGTCGGTCTCGCGGGACGCGGTGCCGTTGCCGATCGCGATCAGCTCGACGCCGTGCTTCTGGACGAGCGCACCCAGCACAGCGAGGGCGCCGGCCTTGTCGCGACGCGGCTCGTGCGGGTAGATGGTGGCGGTGTCGACGACCTTGCCGGTGTCGTTGACCACGGCGACCTTCACACCGGTGCGCAGGCCGGGGTCGAGGCCCATGGTGGTGCGGGCGCCCGCAGGTGCGGCCAGCAGCAAATCCTTGAGGTTGGTGGCGAAGACGGCCACCGCGTCGGCTTCGGCCGCCTGACGCAGACGCATCCGCACGTCGAGCGACAGTCCGACGAACAGCTTGGTGCGCCACGCCCAGCGGACGGTGTCGGCGAGCCAGCGGTCGGCGGGACGGCCCTGATCGGAGATCCCGAAGCGCGCGGCGATGCGCTGCTCGTAGGGACCGGGTCCGGCCGGCCGGTCGGCGGACTCCGGGTCGGCGTCGAGGGTGACCGTCAGGATCTCCTCCCGTTCACCGCGCAGGACGGCGAGCACGCGGTGCGACGGGATCGAGGTGAAGGGCTCGGAGAACTCGAAGTAGTCGGCGAATTTGGCGCCGGCCGATTCCTTGCCCTCGCGAACGGTGGTCCGCAGCACGCCGGTCTGCCACATCAGTTCACGCAGTTCACCCACGAGGTCGGCGTCCTCGGCGAAACGCTCGACGGCGATCGCGCGAGCGCCGTCGAGCTGCTCGGCGGTGAACGTCGACGGGTCGGTCATCGGGTCCGACAGCAGCGCGTCGGCCACCGGTTCGTGCCCGGCCTCGCGCGCGATCTGGGCCTTGGTGCGCCGCTTGGGCTTGTAGGGCAGGTAGATGTCCTCGAGGCGCGCCTTGGTGTCGGCGGCCAGGATCCGTGCGTCGAGTTCGGCGTCGAGCTTGCCCTGGGCGGCAATCGACTCACGAACCGCCTGCCGCCGGGCCTCGAGGTCGCGCAGGTATCCGAGACGCTCGTCGAGCGTGCGCAGCTGAGTGTCGTCGAGCCCGCCGGTGACCTCTTTGCGGTACCGCGCGACGAACGGGACCGTCGATCCGCCGTCGAGCAGTTCGATCGCGGCCCGGACCTGTCCGACGCCGACGCCGAGTTCGGTGGCGATGGCCGACGCGATGCGAGCGTTCACGACCGCGGGGTCGGGGGCAGGCACCGTCTGCGGGGTGACGGCATCCGACTGCGCGGCAGCCGACTGGGCGGGGGCTGCGGGAGCGGACTCGGATGGGGGCACGGATACGGGTGGCACAGTTTCTGACACGATCGCCGACCCTACCGGCCGCCTCGGACAGCTGTCAGCCGCGACCCACCGCACTGTGGATGCGCGCACTCTCGTACAGGCAGATCGCCGCCGCGGCGGCCACATTCAGGCTCTCGGCGCGACCGCGGATCGGAATCGACACCCGGTGGTCGGCAGCGGCCTGGATGTCGGCGGGCAAGCCATGGGCCTCGTTGCCGAACAGCCAGCCGACCCGGCCGGACAGCACCTCGGCGGCGTGATCGAGGTTCACCTCGCCGTCGGCGGCGGTGGCGAGCAACGTGACACCCGCACCTGCGATGGCGTCGAGTCCCTCGGTCAGGGCACGGTGACGCACCACCGGCACGGTGAACACCGACCCTGCGCTCGCACGGACACATTTGCCGTTGTGTGGGTCGACGGCGTCGCCGAGCAGCACGACGGCGTCGGCGCCCATCGCGTCGGCACATCGGATCAGGGTGCCGGCGTTGCCGGGCTCCCGCGGTTCGACGGCGACCGCGAGCAACCTCGGCTCGTCGGCGAGGACGCTCTCGAGCGGCACGTCGAGGAGCGGACAGACCGCGAAGATCCCGGGCGGGGTCGATGTCTCCGCGAGCTTCGACGCCGCCCGCGCGGAGATCACGAGGACCGGGACGCCGGCGGCCGCCGCGGCGTCGGTGAGCTCACGGTGCCGAAGACGCTCCTCGTCGGCGACCAGCACGACCTCGGCGCGGTCGACAGCGAGGGCCGAGCCGACCGAGTTGGCCCCCTCGGCGAGGAAACGCCCCTGGTCGCGCCGCTCGGCGGCGCGATGGAGCTTGGCATACGACACGACCCGCGAGGATCGCTCGGACAGGATCTCCGTCATCGGATCATCCGTCGTGCGACTCGCGGGTCGTGTGTGGTGTGGCGCAATCAGGCAGCCGGGGCGTTGACGTCAGCCGGCAGGGCCTTGCGGGCGACCTCGACCAGGCCGGTGAAGGCCTCGGGATCGGTCACCGCGATGTCGGCGAGCACCTTGCGGTCAACCTCGACACCAGCGGCCTTGAGGCCCTGGATGAAGCGGTTGTAGGTGATGTCGTTGGCGCGGGCCGCAGCGTTGATGCGCGCGATCCACAGCTTCCGGAACTCACCCTTGCGGGCGCGACGGTCCCGGTAGGCGTAGGTCATCGAGTGGAGCTGCTGCTCCTTGGCCTTGCGGTAGAGGCGCGACCGCTGTCCGCGGTAGCCCTTCGAGGCCTCGAGGGTGGACCGACGCTTCTTCTGGGCGTTCACTGCCCTTTTCACGCGTGCCATGTGTTAGATCCTTTTGCTTGTCAGATGTCCGGGTTCGCGCGCGTCAGCGGTTCAGCAGGCGCTTGATGCGGGGGGCGTCGTTCTCGCTGACGACGGTGGTGCCGTCGAGACGACGGGTGCGCTTGGAGGGCTTGTGCTCCAGCAGGTGACGGCGGTTGGCCTTCTGGCGGACGATCTTGCCGCTGCCGGTCACCTTGAACCGCTTCGCGGTGCCCTTGTGGGTCTTGCTCTTTGGCATGTCTTTCCTTCTGTCGGGCGAACTCGGGCAGCCGAACCTGATCAGGTCCGGCTGGAATCCGGGTTCACGTCTCGTGATCTCGGCCGGGACGGGGCATGCACCCGCGTCCGGCCGATCGGCTCAGCTCTCGTCCGGCGCGTTCTTCGGGCCGCCGGAACGTTCGCGGCTCTCTTGCGCCTTCTGGCGGGTCTTCGCGCCCTTGTGCGGGGCGAGGACCATCGTCATGTTGCGACCGTCCTGCTTGGCCGAGGTCTCGACGAAGCCGTAATCGGCGACATCGTTCCCCAGGCGCTGCAACAGGCGGTAGCCGAGCTCAGGACGGGACTGCTCGCGGCCGCGGAACATGATGGTCACCTTCACCTTTGACCCCGCCTCGAGGAACCGGACGACGTGACCCTTCTTGGTCTCGTAGTCGTGGTCGTCGATCTTGGGGCGGAGCTTCTGCTCCTTGATGACGGTCATCTGCTGATTACGGCGCGATTCGCGCTGCTTCTGGGCCGCTTCGTACTTGAACTTGCCGTAGTCCATGATCTTGCAGACCGGCGGACGGGCGTCCGGAGCCACCTCGACCAGGTCGAGGTCGGCCTCGTAGGCCAAGCGAAGCGCATCTTCAACACGCACGATGCCCACCTGCTCCGAGTTGGGTCCGACGAGTCGGACCTCAGGGACGCGGATGCGCTCGTTGATGCGGGTCTCAGTGCTGATGGGGCCTCCTAGTTCAATCCTGCAGTGGTAACCGTCGCGTCGTGCGAGGGTCGTGTGCAGGAGAACGAGCGCAAACCTCAGCAAACGAGCCCCGGGACAGATGTCCGCGGGGCTCCGATACCGACCGATTCTGCTACTGCGCCCAAGGGCACAGCGCGGCCGATCTCTCAGTCGCATCGACGAGGATGCGATCTGCGACGATCGGCGTGAACCGGACCGTGCAACTGCGGTGATCTCGCGAGGCGAGCACTGCGTCGAACGGTGGGAGCGGAACTCCACTTACGACCCCGGCGCATACCAGGGCGGTCGTGCTATGGGAGTCTAACAGCCATGGCCGAGAACCCCAATTCGTCACCAGCACCGGAACCCCAGGGGGGTGCGACGGGCAGTGGCGCCGACACGGATGATGCGGCACACACTGAATTCGACAACGTCCGTGACCTGGGAGATATTCCGGCGATCGAGGTCATCACCCGTTCCATCGTGATGCTCATGAGTGCCGCCGCCGAGAAACTCGGACTGGCCGAGGGCACCCCTGAGGACCGGATCGACCTGCCCGAGGCGCGCACGCTCATCACCGCGCTGGCCGGCCTCGTCGACGCGGCGAAGGCCGATCTCGGCATCCACGCCGCACCGATCCGCGACGGCCTGAAGGGCCTCCAGCTCGCCTTCCGGGAGGCGAGCGCCTACCCCGACGAGCCCGGCGAGGGCCCCGGCGAGAAGTACACCGGCCCGGTTCGGGTTCCCAAGAAGTAGGCCGAGCCCCTGCCGGCTGAGCCGGTACCGAGCGCACACGACAACGAGCCCCGCCGGCTGAGCCGGGTACCGAGCGCAGCGAGGCACCGCGTCGAAGCCCACACGCCGTACCCTGGGCACATGACGGATCAGGACAAGCCTGCCGAGACGGACGACATCGTCGACGCCGAGGTCGTGCACACGGGCCCGGTGCCGGGGACCCTCCCCGACCCCGACTACACCGACAGCGGTGTCCCGACCTTCGACTTCGTCCGCGACAAGATCGAGAACCGCATCACCACCGCGATCGGTTCCCAGGAACTCGCCGAGGCGAGTGCCGAGGGGCAGAGCGTCGACGAGATGATGCGCAAGCGCGACGAGGCCGCGAAGAAGCGACTCGAGGAGATCCGCAAGTCGATGGGCAAGTGAGCCCCGCTCCACCAGACAGAGCACAATCGCCACTTCCGTTCCAGAAGCGCTGACTGTAAGTAGGGCTGCTGCAACGGAAGTGGCGATTTTTCTGGGGTGTGTCAGCCCGCCGACGCGACCGTCTCGTCGACCTTGAGTATCTCGGCGAGGAACTTGCCGGTGTGGCTTCCCGGGGCGACCGCGATGTCCTCGGGGGTGCCCTCGGCGACGACCGTGCCACCCCCACTGCCACCCTCGGGACCCATGTCGATGACCCAGTCCGCGGTCTTGATGACATCGAGGTTGTGCTCGATGGTGATCACCGTGTTGCCTTTGTCGACCAGGCCGTTGATCACTGCGAGGAGCTTCTTGATGTCCTCGAAGTGCAGGCCGGTGGTCGGCTCGTCGAGGATGTAGACCGTGCGGCCCATCGACCGCTTCTGCAGCTCGGCGGCCAGCTTCACGCGCTGCGCCTCACCACCCGACAGCGTCGGCGCAGGCTGTCCGAGACGGACGTATCCGAGACCGACGTCGTTGAGGGTCTTGAGGTAGCGGTGGATCGAGGTGACCGGCTCGAAGAAGTCGGCGGCCTCCTCGATCGGCATGTCGAGGACCTCGGCGATGGTCTTGCCCTTGTAGTGGACCTCGAGGGTCTCCCGGTTGTAGCGGGCACCGTGACACACCTCGCACGGCACGTACACGTCCGGCAGGAAGTTCATCTCGATCTTGATCGTGCCCTCGCCGGTGCAGGCCTCACAGCGACCGCCCTTGACGTTGAACGAGAACCGGCCCGGCTGGTAGCCGCGCACCTTGGCCTCGGTGGTCGCCGCGAAGAGCGTGCGGATCTTGTCGAAGACGCCGGTGTAGGTCGCCGGGTTGGAGCGCGGGGTGCGACCGATCGGCGACTGGTCGACCTGTACGAGCTTGTCGAGGTTGTCGAGTCCCTTGATCCGCGTGTGGCGGCCGGGGACCTGTCGTGCGCCGTTGAGCTTGTTGGCGAGCACGGTCGCGAGGATGTCGTTGACGAGGGTCGACTTGCCCGAGCCGGACACCCCGGTCACCGCCGTCATCACCCCGAGCGGGAACGACACCTCGATCCCGCGCAGGTTGTGCTCACGGGCGCCGACGACGGTCAGCTGACGCTTGCGGTCGATCGGCCGGCGGATCTCCGGGATCGGCAACGAATCCCGTCCCGACAGATATGCACCGGTCAGCGACTTGCGGTTCTTCAGCAGATCCTTGTAGCTGCCGCTGTGCACGACGTGTCCGCCGTGTTCACCGGCACGCGGGCCGATGTCGACGATCCAGTCGGCCGCGCGGATGGTGTCCTCGTCGTGTTCGACGACGATCAGCGTGTTGCCGAGGTCGCGGAGGCGGGTGAGGGTCTCGATCAGTCGGCGGTTGTCACGCTGGTGGAGACCGATCGACGGCTCGTCGAGGACGTACAGGACGCCGGCGAGACCGGAACCGATCTGCGTCGCGAGACGGATGCGCTGCGCCTCGCCGCCGGACAGCGACCCGGCCGCACGCGACAGCGACAGATACTCCAGGCCGACGTCGAGCAGGAAGCGGATGCGGGCCTGCACTTCCTTGAGCACGCGGCCGGCGATCGCGGCCTGACGCTCGTCGAGATGGAGGTTGTCGAGGAAGTCGGCGCATTCGGCGACCGACAGCGCACAGACCTCGGCGATCGACTTCGGGCCGTACTCGGGGTGGTTCAGGGTGACGGCGAGGATCTCCGGACGCAGACGCGCACCCTGGCAGGCGGGGCACGGCACGTCGCGCATGTACCCCTCGTAGCGTTCCTTCATCTGCTCGGACTCGGTCTGGTCCATCCGCCGGGCGAGGAACGACATGACACCTTCGAACTCGGTGTAATACGAGCGGGTGCGTCCGTAGCGGTTGCGGAACTTCACGTGCACCTGGTGATCGCTGCCGTTGAGCAGCGCGCGACGCGCCTTCACCGGCAGCTTCTTCCACGGTGTGTCGACGTCGAAGCCCATCTGGTCGGCGAGACCCGACATCAGGCGCAGGAAGTAGTCGGCGTTGTGGCCCGTCGACCACGGTGCGATCGCACCCTCGGAGAGGGTCAACTCGGGGTCGGGCACGACGAGTTCCTCGTCGACCTCCTTGCGGATGCCGAGGCCGTCACACTCCGGGCACGCACCGTAGGGCGAGTTGAACGAGAACGACCGCGGCTCGAGGTCGTCGATGGCGATCGGGTGGGCGTTGGGGCACGCCATCTTCTCGGAGAACCGGCGCTCGCGATTCGGGTCGTCCTCGTCGAGATCGACGAAGTCGAGCACGATGATTCCGTCCGCGAGACGCAGACCGGTCTCCACCGAATCGGTGAGACGCTGCTTGGCGCTTGCCTTCACGACGAGGCGGTCGACGACGACCTCGATGTCGTGCTTCTCCTGCTTCTTCAGTTTCGGCGGATCGGTGAGCTGGTGGACGATGCCGTCGATCCGGGCGCGGGAGAAGCCCTGCGTCTGGAGTTCGGCGAAGAGGTCGACGAACTCGCCCTTACGGGTCCGGACCACCGGTGCGAGGACCTGGAAGCGGGTGCCTTCGTCCATGGCAAGCACCTGGTCGACGATCTGCTGGGGGGTCTGCTTGGCGATCGCCTCGCCACAGATCGGACAGTGCGCCTTACCCGCGCGGGCATAGAGCAGCCGGAGGTAGTCGTAGACCTCGGTGATGGTGCCGACCGTCGAACGGGGGTTGCGGTTGGTCGACTTCTGGTCGATCGAGACCGCGGGCGACAGACCTTCGATGAAGTCGACGTCGGGCTTGTCCATCTGGCCGAGGAACTGCCGGGCGTAGGCCGAGAGGGACTCGACGTAACGACGCTGACCCTCGGCGAAGATCGTGTCGAAGGCGAGGGACGACTTACCCGATCCCGACAGCCCGGTGAACACGATGAGGCTGTCCCTGGGCAAGTCGACATCGATGCCCCGAAGATTGTGTTCGCGGGCACCTCGGACGATCAGACGATCAACCACTGCAGTCCTAACGTTTCTTCTCGAGTCAGAGTCTTCTCAAACTCACCGGGGCGCACGGGTGGCGCATGGGCACCGTAACGACAGGCACCGACAAAACTGCTCCGGAAGCGTCGGCCCGGATGGGATTCGTGGTCCGAGAGCCGGACGATCGGTCTCGCCATCCGCGCCATACACCATCGGAGCCATACACCATCGGACCGATAGTCCACGATACCCGCGCGCCGGACGGGTCCGACCGTCGCGAGCGTCACACGTCGGCCGCCCGGTGTCATAGCCTTGCCGCATGACCTCAGCGACACCGATCAGCGATTCCTACACCGGCGATCTCTCCGGGTCCAAGACCCCGCAGCGCCGCACCCTCGGCTCGGCCACGATCGTCAAGCTGTCCGTCGGTCCGATGGACAACAACGTCTACGTGGTGACCTCGAAGGCCACCGGCGACCAGCTCATCATCGACGCCGCGAACGACGCGGACACGATCATCGCCACGCTCGACGCCATCGGCGGGAAGCCGGCCCTGATCTTCACGACCCATCAGCACCACGACCACGTGCAGGCGCTGGCCGCGGTGGCCCAGCACACCGGGGTGCCCACCGCCGCCGGCCGGTTCGATGCCCCCGAACTCCCGGTCACCCCGGATCGTCTCGTCGACGACGGCGACGTGATCGAGATCGGCGACCTCCGCTTCGAGGCGATCCACCTCGTCGGCCACACCCCTGGTTCGATCGCGCTCGCCCTGACCGACACGGGGTCGGACGGCGACACGGTTCATCTGTTCACCGGCGACTGCTTGTTCCCCGGCGGCATCGGCAAAACCTGGAAGCCCGAGGACTTCGACACCCTCATCCAGGACGTCTCCACCAAGCTGTTCGACCGCTTCGGCGACTCGACCGTCGTGTACCCCGGCCATGGGAAAGACACGACACTCGGCGCCGAGCGCGCCTCGGTGCCGGAGTGGCGCGAACGCCGCTGGTAGGCCGGTCCCGGTCTCACCCGCACACCCACCGTTTTTCGACATTTCCACCCCCGGCCAGGGCGCTGGCTTTGTCGAAAAAGGCTGGGTTTGGCGTCAAGTCGGGACGGCCGGGTTTGAGCCCCGCCCCCTCCGGATACCTGGTTCTCGAAGCGCTCTGTCAAACGTGACCTCGGGCCTCCCGCAGTTCCCGACCGGATCACGAAGAGTCGATTCACCTGCATGGATCCGGAGGGCGGGTAGCGTTGATCAGGCACAAACGCGCTGTACCCAGACGGATCTCGAACCGCACTCGATCGAAGAAGGTTGTGACCGATGATTCTCCGCCGTATCGCCCGCCCGCTCCTCGCGTCTGCGTTCGTCGCCAGTGGCGTCGACGCCATCCGGAGCCCGAAACCGATCGCGCAGTCCGCGGCGCCGCTCGTCGACAAGGCACGCACCGCCCTCCCGCCGGAAGTCGCGGACAAGGTCCCGGAGAACACCGAGACCCTCGTGCAGATCAACGCCGCGGCGCAGATCGGTGGCGGCATCCTGCTGGCGACCGGCAAGTTCCCGCGTCTCGCCTCGGTGGTGCTGGCCGGCACGCTGATCCCGACGACAGCCGCCGGCACGGACTTCTGGAACGAGGCCGATCCGGTCCGCAAGGAAGCTCAGCGCAACGCATTCATCAAGAACGTCGGCCTGCTCGGTGGCGTGCTGCTGGCGGCGGTGGACACCGAGGGCAAGCCGTCGCTCGCGTGGCGCGGCCGGCAGAAGGCCACCGCGGTGGCTGCTGCGCTGCCCATCGGCGCGTCCGCCGGATCGTCGGCCTGGGAGACCTTCGTCGAGCGCACCCACGAAGGGGCTGAGGTCGTCGGCGAGCGGTCCGCGGAGGCAGGCGAACTCCTGAGCAAGGGCGCACACCTCGTCTCCGAACGTTCGGTGGACGCCGCAGCGAAGTTCCGCGAGCATGCACCGGAGATCGCCGAAGTGGCGCAGAAGCGCTCCGCAGAGTTCGCGGGTAAGGCCGCCGATACTGCCGCCGAGGTCGCCGAACGTATCCGGGATCGCGCACCAGTGCTCGCCGATGCCGCGGTGGGACGTTCGTCAGACCTGGCTGAGACCGCCCGCAAACGCGGGCCGGAGCTGGCAAAGCAGGCCAAGAAGGCCCAGAAGAAGGCTACGAAGCAGGCGAAGAAGAACGCCCCGAAGATCGCCGACGCCGCCCGGGACCGCTCGGCCGAACTCGCCGAACTCGCCCGGGACCGCTCGGCCGAGTTCGCCGAACTCGCCCGCGCCCGTTCGGCCGAACTCGCCGAGTCCGCACGGCAACTCGCGGCCGCCGCCGAGGAAACCGCATCGCACACCGCGGACGAAGGTCGCAAGCGCTGGCGCAAGGCGCGCGGCTGACCGTCCTGCCCGGTAGCCGGATGCGAGTACGACGCTGACCACCACCGATCACCACGCGGACGCGGCACACCCTCCAGAGAACTATCCCTGGGTGTCCGCGTCCGTTGTGGTCGATCACGTCCCATCGCTCCCGCCTCCGGGTACGCGTCTGGTGGTCGCGGTCGGTTCGAACGCGGCGCCGAGCGTCCTCCGCCGCAAACTCGGACACCTCGACGCTGCCGGCCTCCTCCACCTCCGGCGTGTGCGGGTCGCCAACATCACAGTCGGTCACTCCGCCCACGTCGCAGTCCGCGGATACATCCCTGCGGCACCTGTTCGCACAGCTCACGGCACATGGGAAACGGTGGCGGCCTGGCTGTCACCGCTCCAGACCGAGGCGCTGGACCTGACCGAACCCAACTACGATCGACGGACAGTGAACACGCACGACCATCCCCTCATTCTCGGAGACCCTCGGCTGCCCCACGACGGTCCCGCCACTCCGGACGAGTTCGACATCTACGTGTCGCGTCACGGAGTCCTCGCCGACCCCGCGACGGGAACGCCGCTGCCGTTCGGCAGCCAGGCACGCGTCGTCGGATGGCTGGACCAGCATCTGCACGACCCCGGCCTTCAGGGTTCGACGCCACAGGTCTGCGCGCGACTGGCGACCCCGGACCACGCGGCACGGATCACCGGGCTGATCAAGGACGCCGGGCTGGCACGGCCGGGGTGGCCCGTCGACGCGCGCGGAGGTGTGGCGTGACCGCCTTGTCCCCAGACACCGACACCGACTCGCGGATCAGCGAGGAACAGGAGCACCTCGATCGGGTGTACGGCCGTCTCGACCGGATGCGGCAGACCACCCAGCGGCGCCTGTCGTCGACCCTGAGCGAGCGCGGCGGAACCCCGCAGGCACGGTCGGAACGTGAGTCCTACGAGCGGATGTACAACGAGGATCTCGCGAAATTCGATGCCGCCGAACACAACCTGTACTTCGGCCGCCTCGACCTCGACGACGGCGAGATCCGGCGGATCGGTCGCATCGGTGTCCTCGACGACGGTCTGGGAGACGACGGGACGCACGACCACACCGCGACCGACGCGACGCTGCTGCTCGACTGGCGGGCCCCACTCGCACGCCCCTTCTACCTGGCCACGCCGGCCGCCCCCGAGGACGTCGCCCGCCGTCGCCACATCCGGACCCGCAGCCGCAGGGTCCGCGGGGTCAGCGACGAATCACTGACCGCCGGCGACGCCCTGCTCGACGACTTCGGCCACGGCGACGTCGTCAACGAATCCGCTCTCGTCGCCGCCCTGAACGCGGCGCGCACCGGCGAGATGACCGACATCGTCGAGACCATCCAGCGCGAGCAGGACCTCATCATCCGGTCGACACACCGCGGTGTGACGGTCATCCAGGGCGGTCCGGGCACCGGCAAGACGGCCGTCGCGCTGCACCGTGCCGCGTACTTGCTGTACACGCACCGCGAGATCCTCTCACGCAGTGGCATTCTCATCATCGGACCGAACGACGACTTCCTCAGCTACATCGGCCAGGTCCTGCCGTCGCTCGGCGAATCCGGCGTCCTGCTATCGACGATCGGCGACCTGTTCCCCGGCGTGCGGGCACGGAGCGAGGACCCGCGGTTCACCGCCGGCGTCAAGGGCGGGCTCCGGATGGTCGACGTCCTCAAACGCGCTGTGCGCGCGAAGCAGTCGTTGCCGTCCCGTCCCGAACCGGTGGACTTCGACGGCTATCGGGTCGAGATCGACTCCGCCCTGATCAAGGCGGCGCGTGCCAAGGCCCGTGCGACCCGGCGTGCACACAACCAGTCCCAGAGGGCCTTCCTGAAGGCCGGCCTCGCCGAACTCGCGGCGCGGCACGCCTCGACCATCGGCTCCAGTCTGCTCGACGGTTCTCAGCTCCTGAGCCCCGCCGACATCTCCGACATCCGCGACGACATGAGCGGCGACCCCGACATCCGCGCGGCGCTGCTGAAATACTGGCCCACCCTGACTCCGCAGGACATGTTGCGCGAGCTGTTCACCGACGAGCGTGCGATCCGCAAGGCCACGCCCGGCTGGTCCGACGCGGACCGGGCGGCCCTGCTGCGTGAACCGCGCACGTACTCGACCACCGGGGACGACTTCTCCCCCGCCGACGTGCCGCTGCTCGACGAGTTGGCCGAACTCATCGGGTACGGCACCGACGACGCCGAACGTGCCGAGCGCGCCCGCTGGCGTCGCCGGCTCGCCGAGGCCCAGGACGCACTCGACATCCTGACCGGTTCGGCCCCACAGGATCTCGAGGACGAGCTCGATCCCGAGATCCTGATGGCCTACGACCTGATCGACGCCGAACAGCTAGCGTCGCGCCAGACCGAGACCCGGCGCGCCACCACCGCCGAACGCGCCTACGGCGACCGCACCTGGACCTTCGGCCATGTGATCGTCGACGAGGCACAGGAGCTCTCGCCGATGGCGTGGCGGATGGTGATGCGCCGCATCCCGAACCGATGGATGACCATCATCGGTGACACCGCACAGACCTCCGACGAGGCGGGAACCCGGTCGTGGGGTGACGTGCTCGAGCCCTACGTCGCCAAGCGCTGGCAGTTCAAGGAACTGTCGGTGAACTACCGGACGCCCAGCGAGATCATGACCTACGCCGCGCGTGTCCTCGACGAGATCGGCAACGGTGAGACCGCGCCGACCTCGTTGCGCAGCAACGGTGTCGAGCCGGTCGCGATCCCGGTGACCGATGCCGGGGATGCGCAGAGCATCGCGACCGGTGTCCTGCGTGCCGTCGACCTGGCCGAACCCCAGGGGCTCACGGCGGTCGTCGTCCCGGACGCCCTTCTCGATGCGGTGAACGCCGCGCTGGACCCGGACGCATTCGACGCGACTGACGTCGAGACCCCGAAGGTCTACACGGTCCGGACCTGTAAGGGTCTCGAGTTCGACACCACGATCGTCGTCGAACCGGCCGCGATCATCGCGCAGTCACCGCGGGGTCTCAGCGATCTGTACGTCGCACTGACCCGCGCGACGCAGCGACTCGTGGTCGTTCACGGCGACCCTCTTCCCAAGGTGCTCTCCGACCTGCCGGCCGTCACCGGCGCCGTGACTCCGCGTCGTTGAGCGCCGCGTCGATCCGCGGACCGAACTCCGCCAGCGCCTGGCTGCCGACGATCCCGAGGTGGTCGGTGTCGATGTCGATGCGGGTGATGTCACCCCTCAGGTAGTGCGCCCAGCGGTTGGGCGCCTCGTCGGTCGAGTCCTCCTCGCCGTCGGTGGCGACGACGAGCATCGCGTCGCCGTCGTAGGGTCGCGGCCGGTGGGCGATGGTGCGTTCCGCAGAACTCGTCATACGCTGCAGCATCCGGTCGAAGGACTCCGCGTCGAGCAGGCCGAGTCCGATGGCCTTGTCCCGGATCGCGGCCGCGATGGTCTCCGGCGCGACGGACCCCGGATGGGCGGGGTCGACGAGCTCGTCCACGTCGATGACCGCTCGCCAGCCGCCGAGCAGCTCGGCGGCCAGCTCACGCGCATCGATGTCCAGCGACATCTCCCCGTCGTCGGTCCAGACGGTCGCCGGCTCGGCATCGTCGGCCGGGAAGCTGTCGAGCAATCCGAGGACGCCGACTTCCGCACCGCGCAAACGCAGTTCGACGGCCATTTCCTGCGCGATGAGACCGCCGATCGACCAACCCACGAGATGGTACGGGCCGTCGGGGGCGATGCGCCGGATCTCGTCGACGTAGCGCACGGCCAGGTCGTGCACGGTGGCGTCGGGGAGGTCGCCGGCCACCACGTACGGGTCCTGGAGTCCGTACACCGGCCGGTCGTCGAGGTGGGGTGCGAGACCGCCGAACAACCACGCCAACCCGTCTGCGGGATGCACACAGAAGACCGGGCTCCGCTTTCCCTCGCGGCGCAGCGGCACGACGACTCCGCCGTTTGCCGCAGCGGTGGGGCCACCGGCGCGTTCCGGGTCGCGGTGTGCGGCCAGCCGCGCACCGAGATCGCGAGGAGTCGGCCCGGCGAACACCCAGGCGACCTCGACCGGAAGGCCGGTGCGGCGGCGGAGTTCCGCGACGAGCCGCACCGCGGACAGTGATGTTCCGCCGACGTCGAAGAATCCCTGGACCGCGGTCGTGACCGGGACGCCGGTGACTCCGGACATGCACTCGGCGACGAGCACCTCCCACTCTCCGACCGGCGCCTCGGGCCGCTCCGGGACATCCGCATCGCGAGCGGCAGTGCCGATCATCGTCGACATCCGCGCATGGTCGGGCCGTCCGTCGTCATCGACCGGGATCTCGTCGACGATCGTCAGTGTCGACGGAACACAATGCGGGGCAATGCTTTCCACGGCAGATCGACGAAGATCGTCCGCCGTGATGTCGGCGTCGACGCTCACCCAACCGTGGATCTCGACACCGGCGGCGCACGGTATCGAGACGACGCCACTCGACCGCACACCGTCGAGATCGGCGAGCATCCTCTCGACCTGGTCGAGATCGACCCGCAACCCACCGATCCGGGCCTGACGGTCGAGGCGGCCGAGAACCTCGATCCGCGGTCCGCCACCGTCTTCCAGCCACCGTGCGAGCAGTCCGGTCGAGGAATCGTCCGACGTCGCGTCGGATCTACGCAGTTCACCGGGGATCCGCGGCGGCAGGAGTCGCCCGGCGGGATCGACGACGACGCCCGGTGCATCCGGAGAACGGAGTCGACGACGGTCGTCGTCGGTGACCAGATCGATCTCACCCAGATCCGTGGCGGTCGGGACGTCCGCGGTGATCGCATCGACCATGCGATGGAAGACGTCGCGGAACACCGCGACCGTCTCCGGATCGAAGAGCCCTGCCGCGTAGTCGATCTCACCGGCGATGACCATCCCGTCGACGGTGTTCGTCTCGGCGAGTCCGAGAGTCAGGTCGACCTTCGCCGGCGGCGGGCCGGGATCGACCGGTTGCACACGCAACCCGTCTACCTCACCCAACTGTGCGAGGGGCAGTTCGGCTGACCCGCCGGTGGTGTCCGCGAGGTAGTTGATCATGACCTGGACGAGAGGTGCGTGCGCTGTCGACCGTACCGGGGTGAGACGCTCGACGAGCGTCTCGAACGGGATGTTCGCGTGGGCGAACGCCGCCGCATCCGTCTCCCGCACCTGCTCGAGCAGATCGGCGACGGTGTCGTCGGGACCGAACGTCGTGCGCAGGACGACGGTGTTGATGAACATGCCGATCATCCGCGCGGTCGCGGCCTGCCCACGACCCGACACCGCGGCACCGATGCTGACGTCGTCGACGTCGGCGAGTCTGGCCAGGGTCGCGGCGAATGCGGCATGGCACACCATGAACGGCGTCACGCCGGACGCTCGTGCGGCGCGGGCGACCGCGCTGCTGCGTTCCGGGCCGAGATCGATCGGCAGTCGCCCGCCCCGATGGTCGACCACGGGCGGCCGCGGACGGTCCGTGGGGAGATCGAGCGCCGCCGGGATGCCGCCGAGCACCGTGGACCAGTAGTCGAACTGGGCTGCCATCAGCGAGGTCGGGTCGTCGAGGTCGCCGAGGGTCTCGCGCTGCCACAGGGTGTGGTCGGTGTAGCCGACCGGCAGCGGGTCCGGCACCGGGAGGTCGGTTCCCGCCGTGTGCTGTCGGTATCCACCCAACAGTTCCGTGGTCAGGATCTGCAGGGAGGCTGCGTCACCGGCGATGTGATGGATCACCACGACGACGCGGTAGCCGCCCTCGATGGTGGCCGTCGCGACCCGGATCGGCAGTTCGGTGGTGACGTCGAATCCCTCGCCGCAGAGGGCCATCGCATCGTCGATCCCGGTTGCCTCGTCCCACCGCAGAAGGGCGGCCGCCGCACTTGCGTCGACGACGAGCTGTTCGGGCACACCGTCGTGCGACATCGGGTACACGGTTCGCAGAGGTTCATGGCGTGCCACGACGTCGAGCAGGGCCGCACGCAGCGCGTCGAGGTCCGGGTCGCCGTGGACATCGAAGGCGACGGGCATGTTGTACACCGGCGACGTCACGTCGAACTGGTTGATGAACCAGATCCGTTGCTGCGCATACGACAGCGGAATCCGGTCCGGACGCGGCCGGTGGCGCAGCGGTTGAGCCGCGAGTCGCCGCTGGGTCAACGTCCGGGCGAGCTCTCGGACGGTCGGTGCACGGAAGATGTCGCGGATGTCGATGTCGACGCCGAGACGTTCGGCGACGCCGGCCACGACGCGCATCGCGGCGAGCGAGTGTCCGCCGAGGTCGAAGAACGACACCGTCACCGAGACCTCGTCGACCGCCAGGACATCGGCGAAGACCCCCGCGAGGGCACGTTCGATCCCGTCGGCCGGCGGGACGACTTCGGTCGTCACCGCGGTCGGTGCAGGCAGGGCCCGGCGGTCGAGCTTGCCGGTGGACGTCAGCGGAACCTCGTCCAGGACCACCCACTGGGTCGGTCGCATGTACTGCGGCAGGGTCTCGCCCACGCGTGTCCGCACCGCGTCGAGGTCGACGTCGCCGGCGAGGTATCCGACGAGGACCTCACCCGAGGCTCCGCTGCGCACGGTGACCGCGACGTGGCTGATTCCGCTGATCCGGGCGAGGATCGACTCGATCTCCGCCAGCTCGATGCGTTGCCCGCGGAGCTTCACCTGGAAGTCGGCGCGACCGAGGTACTCGAGTTCGCCTGTCGCGTTCCACCGCACCAGATCTCCGGTCCGGTACAGCCGGCCACCCCGGCCGCCGGTGGGATCCGCGACGAATCGTTCGGCGGTGAGATCCGGTCGGGAGGCGTATCCGCGGGCCAGCTGGCCGCCGCCGACGTAGAGTTCGCCGATGACCCCGATCGGCGTGGGCTGCAGCCGGTCGTCCAGGACCCAGGTCGTGGTGTTCGCGATCGGCCGGCCGATCGGGACCGTCACGTCGTCGGGCCGGAGCCGGTGTGCGGTGACCTCGACCGCGGCCTCGGTGGGCCCGTACAGGTTGTCCACGCGCGCATCGGGGACGAGGGCACCCATCGCATGCGCGGTGGCCGCGGGCAGCGCTTCACCCGAAGCGTGGACACGGCGCAACGACGCCAGGGCCGCACGCCGCCGAACGTCGTCTCCGACGTACTCGACGAAAGCCGCCATCATCGACGGCACGAAGTGGATCGACGTGATCCGCCGTCGCCGGACCTCGTCCAGAACGTAGGCCGGGTCGATGTGCCTGCCGTCTTCGGCGATCACCAGCCTGGCTCCGGCCATCAGCGGCGCGAACAGCTCCGGCACCGACACGTCGAAGGTGGCCGGGGTCTTCAGCATCACCACGTCGTCGGCACTCAGGGGTTCCCGGACGTGCATCCACGCGAGCCGGTTGAGCACCGCTCGGTGACTCACCGTGACCCCCTTGGGCGTTCCTGTCGAACCCGAGGTGAACAACGTGTAGAGCGCGTTGTCCGGATTCACCACCCGACGGAATGCGGTGCGGGACACCTCGGCGACATGGGCTTCCGCGACCGGGGTTTCCGAGTCGACGACCAGCACCTCCGGCGCGACGCCGACCAGGACCTCGGGCCGCGGGTCCGCGGCCAGGATCACCGAGATCGATGCGGCGTCGATCATGGCCGCAAGACGTTCCGGTGGCGTCGCCGGATCGATGACGACATAACCACCACCGGCGGCGACCACGCCGTGGATCGCCAGGACGAGCTCGACTGACCGCGGGATACACACGCCCACGGCGACATCCGGCTCGACACCGTGGTCCGCCAAGCGGTGCGCCAGGGCGGACACCCGGGCGGTGAACTCCGCGTACGTCAAGGTCCGCTCGCCCGCCACCAGCGCGACCGCATCCGGTGCACGTCGGGCCGCCACGTCGACGGCATCGGAGACGGTCGACCAGGGCACGGACAGTTGCGGACCGGCGACCAGTTCGGCGATCCGTGCGCGTTCGGCATCGTCGGCGAGATCGATCTCGCCGACCGGCCGATCATCGATCTCGCGCGCGGTGAGTGCCTCGAGCACCCGTACCAGCCGCGTGATCATCACCTCGATGGTCGACGCGTCGAACAGGTCGGTGGCATAGACGATCTCGACCGGCCAGGCCCCACCCGTGTCGACGGTGACCGCCACCGTCATGTCGAGCTGCGTCGTCCCGGTGGACACCGCGATCGGGTCCAGCCGGAGTGCACCGAGCGCATCGTCCGCCCCGGCCGTCGCCGTGGTGCCGGCTCCGCCGGCGGTCGCCGGGGCGGCGGATGCGTGCAGCACCGACAACATCACCTGACTCAGCGGGGCGAACGCCTCCGACCGTGCCGGGGACAGCCGGTCCACGAGGTAGTCGAACGGCACATCCGCGCGCGCGAGCGCGTTGACGTCGTCGATGCGGACGCGGTCCAGGAAGTCGCGGACGTCGAGGGCCGGGTCGACCTCGCTGCGCAGGACCAGGGTGTTGACGAACATGCCGACCAGGTCGTCGAGATGAGCGTGGCCACGACCGGCGACCGGTGTGCTGATCGCGATGTCACGGCTCGCCGACAGCCGGGCCAGCAGGATCGCCAGCGCCGCATGGATCGTCATGAAGTCGGTGATCCCGCGGTCCCGGGACGAGGCCGAGATGCGAGCGGCGAGGTCGGCCGGGATCTCCGCGGTCACGCGTCCCCCACGCTGGGAGGCGACCGGGCGCCGCGGACGGTCCGTCGGCAACGGGAGGAGGTCGGGCAGGCCCGACAACCGGTTGACCCAGTACCCGACCTGCGTCCCGAGGACCGAGTCAGACGCGTTGACGTTGCCGAGTGTCTGTCGTTGCCACAGAGCGTGGTCGGCGAACTGGACCGGGAGTTCGGTGAAGGCCGGTGGATGTCCTTCGGCGCGCGCGAGATACGCGGTCCACAGATCGGACAGCAGCGGTCGCATCGACTCGCCGTCGGCCGCGATGTGGTGGACCAGGATCACCAGGATGTGTTCGGCGTCGTCTGTTTCGCCACCCCGGGCCACGCCCAGAAGCCGCACACGCAACGGGATCTCGGTGGTGATGTCGAACCCGGGCGGACCGAGCATGGTGGACAGCTCCCCCATGTCAGCAGAGATGAGCGCGTCGGCGGCCACGGTGTCGGAATCCCACCGCAACGCCGCGCGGGCGTCGTCGACGGTCAGGATTCGCTGGAAGGGTTCACCCGCGTCGGCGGGGAAGACGGTCCGCAGGATCTCGTGCCGCGCGAGCACATCGACAACGGCGTCGAACAGCGCCGACGAATCGAGCGCACCGCGCAGCCGCACGGCCATCGGGATGGTGTAGGCGGCCGAATCCGGTTCGAAACGATTGAGGAACCAGAGACGTTGCTGCGCGTACGACAGCGGGATCCGAGCGGGCCGATCGACGACTCGGACCAGTGGTGCCGGTGGTGGTTCGGAGTCGTATGCGGTGTCGATGCGGCGAGCGAGCCTGCGCACCGTCGTGAACTCGAAGATGTCGCGGACACCCAGCCGGACGCCGAAACGATCTCCGGCACGCGCGCTCAACCTGGTCGCCGACAACGAGTTTCCGCCGATGTCGAAGAAATCCGCGGTGGCCGAGACCTTCTCGAGGCCGAGGACGTCGGCGACGATCGCGGTGAGGATTCGCTCGGTGTGACCCGACGGCGGAGTGTGGGCGCCGGCCGCGTCGTCGGTGTCGATCTCCGGCAACCGGCCGCGGTCGATCTTCCCGACGGGATTGCGCGGGAGTTCGTCGAGGACACAGAGACGCGCGGGAACCATGTACGGCGGCAGCTGTGCGGCCAGATGCTCGCGGAGGTGCGCGATCTCGAGGCCGACGCCCGGATCGGCGGGTTCGACGTAACCCGCCAGCTCGGTGACCGGGTCGCCCACGCCGACGACCACGGCGTTGCGGACGGCCGGGTGAGCCGTCAGGGTCGCCTCGATCTCCCCGAGCTCCAGTCGCTGACCTCGCAGCTTCACCTGGAAGTCGCTCCGTCCGACGTAGGTCAGTTCGCCGGTGCGCGAACGACGGACGAGATCGCCGGTGCGATACATCCGGGTGCCCGGTGATCCGAACGGTGCCGGCACGAAACGCTCCGCCGTCAGCGCCGGCCGTTCGTGGTAACCGCGGGCGAGCTCACCACCGGCGAGGTACAGCTCGCCGACGACGCCGGGCGGCACTGCATGGAGTCGCCCGTCGAGGACGTGTGCGGTGACGCCGGGTACGGGACGACCCAGCCGGACCGACTCGTCGACGCCGATCGCCGGCGAGGTGACGCTGATGATGGTCGTCTCGGTGGGCCCGTAACCGTTGTGGAAGGAGGTGTGGCCGGCCCACCGGTCCTTCTCGGCGTCGGGGACGGCTTCGCCGCCGACGAGCACGTTGGTGAACGGCAGCGACGCCGGATCGGGCAGTGAGGCGGCCACCGAGGTCACCAGGAACGCGTGCGTGGTGCGGTGCGTCGTGATGAACTCCGCCAGTTCGCGTCCGCCGTAGATCTCCGGCGGTACGACGACGAGGGTCGCCGCGCTGCCGTAGGCGCCCAGGACCTCGAGGATTGCGGCGTCGAAGGCGGGTGAGCTGATGCCCAGCCATCGGGACGACGGTCCCGAGCCGTGACGGTCGCGGAGCAGCGCGGCCACTCCCGCCAGGCCACGGTGGGTGACCAGCACCCCCTTGGGCACACCGGTCGAACCGGAGGTGAAGATCATGTACGCACCGTCATCCGGGTGCACCGGGCGTCGAATCGAGGGCGGGCGCCGATGATCTCGGGACCGGAGTGCGGCGGCACGGTCGGCGTCGAGACGCAACCAGACCAGGTCCTCGCCGGCAGTCTCCACCGAGCCGTCGGTGAGACCCACCCGCGCACGTGCCGCGCTCACCACGCGGGCGATGCGTTCAGCCGGATAGCGGGGATCGACCGGGCAGTACACCGCCCCGGTCTTGGCGACCGCCCACAGTGCGAGCTGTGCCCGTGCCGACCGTCCCAACGCACACACGACGACGTCGTCCGGGCCGACGCCCTGCTCGACCAATTCGGCGGCGAGATGAGAACTGGCGTTGTCCAACTCGTCGTATGTCCAGGTACCGAGGTCATCGATGACGGCCGGGTGGTCGCCGCGCGACCGGACGGCGGCGGCGAACAGATCAGGAAGCAGCACGACGATCGGGTCCGGGTCACCGGAGCTCAGCGGACCCGAGTCCTCGTCTCCGGCGAGCAGGTCGAGATCGCCGACCGGCGTGGTCGTGTCGACCACCGCCGCGACCAGAAGCTTGACGAAGCGGTCGGCCAGACGCCGGGCGTCGGCGTCGTCGTACAGGTCGGTGGCGTAGGTGAGGGTGCCGCGCCACGGGGCGCCAGCCACCGGATCGGTGCGGACCGCGACGGTGAGGTCGAACTTGGCGGAGTCGTCCGCGACGGACACCGGGCTGATGTCGAGACCGGCGAGTTCCGCTGACAGGTCGCCGGACAGCGTTGCGGTGTCGGCGACGTCGGAGGTCGTGAGAAGGACCTGGACGAGTGGTGCGTACGACTCCGCACGGGCGACGCCCAGTGCGTCGATCACCTCGTCGAAGGGAACGTCGGCGCGCGCGAGGGCGTCGAGGTCGCCGTCGCGGATCTCGCCGAGCAGGTCGGCGAAACCGGCTTCCGGCGCGACCCGGCTGCGCAGTGCGACGGTGTTGACGAACATGCCGATCAGGTCGTCGGTCTCGCCGTCGCGTCCCGCGGTGGCGGTGCCGATGACGATGTCTCCGCTCCCGGAGAGCCGGCCCAGCAGGGCCGCGAGGGCTGCGTGCAGCACCATGAACGTGCTGGTCCCGGTGGCACGTGCGAGCTCGCCGGCGGCCAGGGCGGTCCGGCCCGGGATGGTGAAGTCGACCGTGGCGCCGCGTGTCTCGCGGGTCGCCGGTCGCGGGTACGTGGTCGGGAGATCGAGGAGCGCGGGCGCGCCGGCGAGGTGGTCCGCCCACCACTGCCGCCGTGCGGCCGCGTTCGCGTCGCCGTGGCCGAGTACCAGGACGTGATCGGCGTACTGGCGACGCAGCGGCGCCCAGTCCGGCGCGCGGTCGTCTCGCCGGGCGACGTAGGCGGTGAGCAGGTCTCGGGCCAGGACAGGGCCGGACGCCCCGTCGGCGGCGATGTGGTGGACTGCGATGACGAGCAGCGCACCATCCATCGCGTCGGAATGCAGGCGCGCCCGCAGCGGCCGGTCACGGGTCAGGTCGTACGGCACCGCGGTGACGGCCAGCGCCTCGGCGTCGGAATCGACGACCAGCCAGTCGAATTCCACGTCGTCGGCGATGAGTTGATGCGGTCTGCCATCCGGTCCGATCGGATAGGTGGTCCGGAGGATCTCGTGCCGCGCGACCACATCACCGATCGCGGCGCGCACGTTCTCCGCGCGGACCCGTCCCCGAATCCGGAACCCGAACGGGATGACGTACGACGCGACCTCGGGTTCGTACTGGTTGATGAACCACATGCGACGTTGCGCACCGGAGAGCGGCAGGACCGCAGGCCGGGGCGACGGTCCGGACGGCCGCTCGTCCGTCGCGAAACCGGGTGCCGCGACGGAATCGTCCGACGCCTCGATGCGAGACGCGAGACCACGAACCGTCGGGTCGTCGAACACGTCACGAACGGTCACGGTGACACCGAGTGCACGTCCCAGTCGCGAGGCGAGACGGGTTGCCGCCAGGGAGTTCCCGCCGGCGTCGAAGAAGCTCGTACCGGCCGAGATCTCTTCGACGCCGAGGACGTCGGCGACGATCTCGGCGACGGCGGACTCGACGGGCGTGGCGGGGGCGACGTACTCGTCCGCTGCGAACTCCGGTAGCGGGAGTGCCTTGCGGTCGATCTTGCCGGCGGTGTTCGACGGCATCTCGTCGAGGATCACCCATGAGGTCGGACGCATGTAGCCGGGCAGTTTCTCGACGACGGTCCGGACGGTGTCGAGGTCGACGTCCGGACCGGTCAGGTGTGCGACGAGTTGTTCCCCGGCCGGCAGCTCCATGACGGACACCACGACCTGGGTCACCCCGGGTGCGGTCTGCAGGACCGACTCGATCTCCCCCAACTCGATCCGCTGCCCCCGCAACTTCACCTGAAAATC
>NZ_WXYI01000027.1:0-41534 GCF_009872315.1 Gordonia sp. YY1
CAGGTCGACCCGACCGGTTGCGTGTACATCGTCGACCGCCTCAAGGAGCTCATCAAGTACAAGGGCTACCAGGTGCCGCCGGCGGAGTTGGAGGCGTTGCTGTTGACCCATGAGGGGGTCGCCGATGTTGCGGTGATCGGGGTGATCGATGCGGAGTCGGGGGAGGAGATCCCCAAGGCGTTTGTGGTGCGGCAGCCGGATGCGCAGATCACCGCTGATGAGGTGATGGGGTTCGTGGCGTCGAAGGTGGCCCCGCACAAGAAGGTTCGTGCGGTGGAGTTCATCGAGGCGATCCCGAAGTCGGCGTCGGGCAAGATCCTGCGCAAAGACCTGCGCAAGTAGGGGCCCAGGCCTCGCTCGGGCGACCGATTAGGTCTGCTGCCGTCCCGCCGATAGTGTTGCTCACTGCAACGCGGGGTGGAGCAGCTCGGTAGCTCGCTGGGCTCATAACCCAGAGGTCGCAGGTTCAAATCCTGTCCCCGCTACGAGAACACCGACCCCACCCGGGTGATCACGTCACCGGGTGGGGTTCGGTGTATTCGGCCCGGTCCGCGTTGGCCGCGAGGACGCTCACTTCACTGGTGCGGCGGAACCTCGTCGTAGCTGACGGCATGGTCGCCGGACCGCTTGCGCCACCAGTACGTCAGCGCCCAGAGGAGTATGCCGAGCAGCAGGAGCCAGCCGGCGACCACATACTGCTCGGGGTCGCGGCCGGTGACCGGCAGGGTGAGGTACCCGCACGTGATGGCGCCGAGCACGGCGACCGGAGTGTAGGTCCGGAAGTGCTTGTGCTCCACCTTGTCCCGCCGCAGCACGAGTACCGATACGTTGACCACGGTGAACACCGCCAGCAGCAGCAGCGCGGTGGTGCCACCGAGCAGTCCCACGACCGAACTCTTCGGATCGGAGCTCACATAGGTGAGCAGTAGCAGGGCGATGACCGTGGTGAAGAGGACGGCCGCGAACGGCGTCCGGCGACCCGGGTGCACGTACGACAGGAACCTGGGCAGCACGCCTCGTTTGGCCATGCCGTAGAGCAACCGGCTGGCCATCATCATGTTGATCAGTGCGGTGTTGGCGACGGCGAACATCGAGATCCACGGCAGCAGGTCCGACATCGGGAAGTCCGGTGCCGCCGTCTGGACGACGTCGACGAGTGGGGTCTCGCTGTCGGCCAGCACGCCCACCGGCACGATGGCCACCGCGCAGATCGCGATGAGGACATAGACGAGGGCGGTGATGCTGAGGCCGCTCAGCATCACCCTCGGGAAGATGCGGGTCGGCTCCTTGCACTCCTCGGCCATGTTGACCGAGTCCTCGAAACCGACGAGTGCGAAGAAGGCCAGCGAGGTCGCCGCGGTGACGGCGACGAAGACGTTCTTGTCGTCGGGACTCTCGAAGGCCACCACCGCATCCCAGTGTTCGGCGTTGCCGCCGGCGATGAACCAATACCCGATGAACAGCACGAGCAACAGGCCGGAGAGCTCCACCAGCGTCAGCACCACGTTCGTGCCGACGCCCTCGGCGACTCCGCGAAAGTTGATGAACATGACGAGCAACAGGAAGCCGACGGCCACCGCGTACAGAGCCGGATTCGTGGCGTCGGGGGTGTCGCCGCTGAACGCCGTCAGCATGTTGACGGCGAAGGCGCGAGACGCCGTCGTCGCCGATGTGATGCCCGAGCACATCACCGTGAACAGGACGATGAAGGTGACGAAGTGGATACCGAAGGCCTTGTGCACGTACAGCGCTGCGCCCGCGGCCTCCGGATATTTCGTCACGAGCTCGAGATACGAGAACGCGGTGAGCGTCGCGACGGCGAAGGCGATGAGGAAAGGCAGCCATGCCGCGCCGCCGGCCTCGCCGGCCACCTGGCCGGTCAGTGCGTAGATGCCGGTGCCCAGGATGTCGCCGATGATGAACAGGAGCAGCAGCTTCGGACCCAGTACGCGTTTGAGTTCGGGCTGCTGTTCGGCATTCTTGCCGGTCTCCCCGGCATCTGTGCTGGCAGTCATGGGATCACGCTAGCCCTCGGATACCAGGGCCGCCGAGGGAATTGCGCCGGTCATCGCCGATTCGCCGGACGGGCCGGTCCGGGGGTGGGAGGGGGCGGGGTGACGGGAGAGGGCGGGGTCGGGGGCGGTGGGAAGAGGGCCCAGCGCGTCTGTGCGAAACTATCGCCCATGAGCAACGGCACCCTGATCCTGATGCGTCACGGCGAGAGCGAATGGAATGCGTCCAACCAGTTCACCGGATGGGTGGACGTGGCGCTCACGGACAAGGGGAAGGCCGAGGCCGAGCGGGCCGGCGAACTGCTCGTCGAGCATGACCTCCTGCCCGACGTCCTGTACACCTCGGTTCTGCGACGCGCGATCTCGACGGCGCAGATCGCCCTCGACCGCGCCGACCGCCACTGGATTCCGGTGGTCCGCGACTGGCGCCTCAACGAGCGTCACTACGGTGCGCTCCAGGGCCTGAACAAGGCCGACACCCTGGAGAAGTACGGCCAGGAGCAGTTCATGCTGTGGCGTCGCAGCTACGACACCCCGCCGCCGGCCATCGAGCCCGACGCGAAGTACAGCCAGGTCGGCGATCCGCGGTACGCCGACCTCGACCAGGTGCCGCTGACCGAGTGCCTCAAGGACGTCGTGGCGCGCATGATCCCGTACTTCACCGAGACGATCGCCGCCGATCTCCGGGCGGGCAAGACCGTGCTCATCGCCGCACACGGCAACTCGCTGCGGGCGCTCGTGAAGTACCTCGACGACATCTCCGACGAGGACATCGCGGGCCTGAACATCCCGACCGGCAACCCGCTGCGCTACGACCTCGACGAGAACCTCAAGCCGCTGAATCCGGGTGGCACCTACCTGGACCCCGAGGCGGCTGCCGCCGGCGCGGCTGCCGTCGCGGCCCAGGGTCAGAAGTAGGCCTTCACGGCGGCGCGCCCGCCGTCCGGGAGGCCGTGCGAGGAGCGTGTAACATAATCGCCATAGCTTCTTTGGTGTGACCCGCGCTACATTAGACGCTATGGCGGATGTGGGCACCCTGCGGATCGATCATTCCCCCGCTCAGGAAAGGTATGAGGCGGTTCTCGTCTCTGATTCCTTCGGCGAGGACGAGGTCGTCGGCTATCTCGACTATGTCTCCGAGTACTACCAGGTCGTGCTGACCCACACCGTGATCCGTGAGCAGTACAGCGGGCATGGCTATGCGGGACAACTCGTTCGGTTCGTCCTCGAGGACATCCGGGCCAGCGGCAAGCAGGTGGTCCCGGTGTGTTCGTACGTTCAGCGTTTCATCGAGCGCCACCCGGAGTTCGCGGACATGGCGGTCCCGGTCCCGCAGTGACCTCGCGCCGGCGGCGGGGTCATCACCCGTCGACGGTCATCCGCGCCGACCGCCACCTCTTCGGCCAACGGCGCGTGAACAGCTGCCGAACAGCTGCGACCTATGTGCGACCGGAGTTGGTTCGGCCGTAAGCTGAGCGGGTGGCCGCCGCAATCTCAGCCGCGACGATCGCGTTCGTACTCGCGCTCATCCTCGGAGTCATGCTGGGCCGTCGACTCGACGCACCCCGGCGGTCCCGACGCCTCGCGCTCCGCTCATCGTCCAGCCGGGGACGTGCACCCGCGGAATTCCAGTGCTCTCCAGACGCTGCCCTGCCGGTTCCGGCCACCGACCGCGCGCTGGTGCCGCGGGCCGTGTCGGCATCCGCCGAGATCCGCGATTCCGACGTCGCGTCGACGACCGCCGACGGCCGCATGACCAAGGCCGGCCTGTTGAGCATGGTGGTCCGCCACTCGTCGACCGCCGTCGCGGTGGTCGACGAGTTCCGGGATGTCGTGATGTTCAACCAGCGGGCCGTCGAACTGGGCATCGTCCGCGAGATGCTGCTCGCCGACCCCGTCTGGGATGCGGTCAAGGACGTCCTCGACTCCCACGTCGGTCACCACTTCGAGTTCAACCCGCCCACCTCGACCCTCGGCTTCGTCTCCACCGGCCGCACCCCGCGACCCATCGTCGAACACGTGCGGTGCCTCGCCAAGGTGGTGGCACAGGACGACGAGCGCTACGCCGTGGTCTACGGCCTCGACGACACCGAACACAAGCGTCTGGAGGCCACCCGGCGCGACTTCGTGGCGAACGTGTCGCACGAACTCAAGACGCCGGTCGGAGCCATCGGATTGCTGGCCGAGGCCCTCCTGGAATCAGCCGACGACGTCGAGTCGGTCCGGCACTTCGGGCAACGGGTGGTCGGGGAGACCAAACGCATGGGCAGGCTGGTGAGCGAGCTGCTGGCCCTGTCCCGCCTGCAGGAGGGCGACACCCCCGAGTTCACCCCGGTCGGTGTCGACGAACTGATCGACGACGCCCTCTCGGCGGCGACGCTGACGGCGGAGGCGGCGGCGATCGAACTGCGGTCCGACGACCCGATCGGCGCGACGATCCGCGGCGACCGGCTCCTGCTGCTGACCGCTCTCAACAACCTGATCACCAACGCCATCGCCTATTCGCCTCCGGACACCGTCGTCTCGATCAGCCGCCGCATCATCAAGATCGACGGCCGGCCCATGGTGGCGATCGCCGTGACCGACCGGGGCATCGGCATCGCGCGCGCCGACCAGCAGCGTGTCTTCGAACGGTTCTTCCGCGTCGACCAGGCGAGGTCGCGGATGACCGGTGGTACCGGACTGGGCCTGGCCATCGTCAAACACGTGGCCGCCAATCACGGCGGCACGATCAACCTGTGGAGCGAACCCGGTACGGGCTCCACCTTCACGCTGTGCATCCCCGAGGACCTCTCCGACATGGACTGGTCCACCGAGGATGGGGGGTCCAGGTGAGTCCCCACCATCTGCCGATCCGATCGGCCACCCCTGCGGTGACGACAACGAAGGAATCTGAGAGTTGACCCACGTGCTGATCGTCGAGGACGAGGAATCGCTGGCTGATCCGCTGGCGTTCCTACTGCGCAAGGAAGGGTTCGAGGCCAGCATCGTCAACGACGGTGCGCAGGCGCTGCCGACCTTCGACCGCGTGAGCCCCGACATCGTGCTCCTCGACCTGATGCTGCCCGGGATGTCGGGGACAGAGATCTGCAAGGCCCTACGGGCCCGGTCGAATGTGCCGGTGATCATGGTGACGGCCCGCGACACCGAGATCGACAAGGTCGTCGGCCTGGAACTCGGTGCCGACGACTACGTGACCAAGCCGTACTCGGCACGGGAACTCATCGCCCGCATCCGGGCGGTCCTGCGACGCGGGGGCGACACCGCCGAGGAGGACCTCGATCTCGGTGTCCTCGAGGCGGGCCCGGTCCGGATGGACGTCGAGCGTCATACCGTCGCGGTCAACGGTGAATCGATCACCATGCCGCTCAAGGAATTCGATCTCCTCGAATACCTTCTGCGCAATGCCGGCCGTGTGCTGACGCGCGGGCAGCTGATCGATCGCGTCTGGGGTGCCGACTACGTCGGCGACACCAAGACCCTGGACGTGCACGTGAAGCGCCTGCGCTCCAAGATCGAGCCGGACCCGGCCAACCCGAAACACCTCATCACCGTTCGCGGACTCGGATACAAACTGGAGGCCTGAGCCGGGTGCGCGGGGTGTCCCCGCGCACCCGTGTCACTCCGGCGGCTGCAGCTCGTATTTGACGTCGGTCTCGCGACGCGCGGTCGCGGCTGTTGTTGCCGGGTGAACGGCGATGAGCCCCAACCCGTTCCGGCGCTGGCATGCGGCCGCGAGGGCCTCGTAGGCGGCGGCGCCGATGAGCTCGGTCAGCTCGGGCGCATAGGACTCCCAGACCTGCTTCGCGCCGACGTGTGCGTCGGGCGATCCCGAGCAGTACCACTTGAGATCGTGCCCGCCCTCGCCCCAGCCACGGCGGTCGAACTCGGTGATCGTGGTCTGCAACACCTGGGTGCCGTCGGGACGTTCCACCCAGTCCTGCTCACGGCGCACCGGCAGCTGCCAGCACACGTCGGGCTTGACGGTGAGCGGCTCGAGGCCCTTGCGCAAGGCCATCGAGTGCAGTGCACAACCCACGCCGCCGGCGAAGCCCGGACGGTTCAGGAAGATGCACGCGCCCTTGTGAAGTCGCGTCTTCAGCGCGGGCTCGTCATCGAGGTCACCCTCCTCGAGGTAGCCCTTGGGGCCGAGTGGGTTCTTGCCGGAACCCTTGTTGTGGAACTGCCAGTCCTCGGGGGTGAGCATCGAGACGCCGTGGGCGAGACGTTTGCGGTCGTCGGAGTCGGACAGGTAGGCGCCGTGGCTACAGCAGCCGTCGGTCTCGCGTCCGGGCAGGATGCCCTGGCAGGCCGGGGTACCGAAGACGCACGTCCAGTGCGACAGCAGCCAGGTCAGGTCGGCTCTGATGTGGTGTTCGGGATCGGCCGGATCGACGAATTCGTACCATTCGCGCGGAAAATCGAGTTCGACCTCCGGGGCGGGGGTGATTCGTGGCGCGGACGGCGAGATGGCGGTCACGACCACAACGGTAGCCGGGATCGTGCCGCCACGACGCCTGCACTACCGTTGACGCGTGCGCTTAGGAGTTCTGGATGTGGGTAGCAACACTGTCCACCTCCTGGTGGTCGACGCCCATCGGGGCGGTCACCCGACCCCCATGAGTTCGACCAAGGCGGTTCTACGGCTGGCCGAACAGATCGACGACGACGGCCGGATGAGTGACAAGGCCGTGGCGAAGCTGATCGACTCGGTTGAGGAGTTCACCCACATCGCGGCCACCTCCGGATGCGAGCAGATGATGGCCTTCGCGACGTCGGCCGTCCGGGACGCCACCAACTCCGACGATCTGCTCGACGAGGTCGAGAGGTGCACCGGTGTGCGCATCGCGGTCCTGTCCGGCCGTGACGAGGCGCGGCTCACCTCACTTGCCGTCCGCCGCTGGCGCGGGTGGAGCGCGGGACGCATCCTCGCCCTCGACATCGGCGGCGGGTCCCTGGAGATGTCCAACGGCGTCGACGAGGAGCCCGATGTCGCGCTGTCGCTGCCCCTGGGCGCCGGCCGGCTGACGCGTGAGTGGCTGCCGGACGATCCACCGGACCGGCGTCGGATCGGTGTCCTGAGGGACTGGCTCGACGCGGAGTTGCGTGGACCGGCCAAGGAACTCCTCGGGCCCGGTTCACCAGACCTCTGTGTGGGCACCTCGAAGACCTTCCGCAGCCTCGCCCGACTCACCGGGGCCGCGCCGTCGAGCGCGGGACCCCGCGTTCGTCGCGAACTGACCACAGGTGGCCTTCGTCAGCTGATCTCCTTCATCTCCCGGATGACCCGCTCCGACCGCGCCGAGCTCGAAGGCGTCAGCGCCGATCGTGCCGGTCAGCTGGTTGCGGGGGCGCTCGTGGCGGAGGCGGCTATGCGGGCCTTCCAAGTCGATACACTGGAAATCTGTCCGTGGGCTCTGCGGGAGGGCGTCATCCTGCGTCGACTTGACGCGGAACCGGCCGACTCGTTCGAGCCCTCACAGACGACTGGCGCCCGTGGCGGCGTCGGCTGATCCGGTCTGCGATGCCCACGGGTGCGCGGGATGGGGGAGAAGGTCGACGGTGTGGTCCACGAGCGCCGAGAGTTACCCAAGCGGATGCGCTCGACCGGCATCCGGTGACGTTCGAGGACGGAGAGCCACTTCATGTCGAAGGATTCGGAACCCGAATCTCGACCCATTTCGGTATCGGAACTACTCGCCCGGTCGCAGGCGGCCGGCGGTACGACGCCGACCCGGCGTGACGGTCGGGGACGGCGGCGTGCGGGTCGCGACGGCTCGGTCTCGGTTTCCGAACTGACCGGAGAGATCCCGAAGATCAACGACGCGTCCGCACCGCAGGCCGACGAGAAGATCGCGCCCGCAGACAAGGGTGCGTCCGCGGAGGCCCGGGAGGCCGAGGCTCCGACGGTCGAGGCCCCGGAGGCCGAGCCCACCGAGGCGACCACCACCGAGGCCGAGGCCACCGAGACCACCGAGGCCGAGGCCACCGAGACCGCGACCCCGGCTGCGCCCGAATCCGCCGCGCCCGACGCGTCCGAGGCGGAGCCCACCGAGGCGAAGCCGACCGAGGCGAAGGCCTCGGAGCCGAAGGACACCGGGACCTCCGCCGACAAGACCGCATCCGGGCCCGCGACCCGCGGATGGAGCCCCACGGGCCGGTCGGGGACCGAGACCCCGGGCGGTCCGTTCCCACGGTCGGGGAATCCCGTTGCGCGTCGCGCCGCCGACGACCGCCCGGTCGCCGATCGGCCGCGCCCGGACCGGCCGTTCGCGCCGGGAGGTCGCACCGCCAGCGGGATGCCCGGCTTCGGCGCGACGCCGCCGGCCACCCGTGACTTCAGCTCGGACGCCGTGGCCCGCCGCATGAGTCCGCCGCGCGATTCGGAGCCCGTCGACGAGGAGTCGGCGAACGCGGTCACCGGGATCATCCCGATGGTGGACGGGGCCGATGGCGGCACCGACGAAGGTCTCGTCGTCGTCGAATCCGATGATGTGGTGACCCACGACCTGACCGAGGTCGACTCCGGTTCCGGACCGCGTGAGCGTGGTGACAGCGGGTTCTCCGACGTCATGGACTTCGACGCCTACCGCAACTTCGCCGACGTGGAAGGCGACGCCGGCCCCGGTGCACAGCCGACCGGTACGAGCAGGCTCAAAGGCGCCAAGGCGCTCGGCGGGCTCGCACGCAAGCTCTTCGGCCGGAAGGGGGCCGCCGCTGCCGTCGGTTCCGGGACCCAGGCCGGCACGTCGGCGGCCGAGGACACCGGCACGCGGTCCGTTCCGGGTGGCCGTGCGCGAGCCGCCGCGGCACGGGCACGCCGTGACGACGACAACCCGACCGAGATCATCGAGCCCATCGCGCCCCCGGAAGACGACTCCACGCGCGAGGACACCGCGCGGGACGAGACCCGGCCGGAGGAGACCCGACCCGAGGAAACAGAGGCCTGGCAGGCGTCGGCCCAGTGGTACGACACCGAGGCGTGGTCGGCGCCGGTCGTGGACGAAGAGGACAACCAGCAGGACGAGACGACCCCCGAACCGGCCGAGGGCTCCGAGGCGGTGGTCCTGTCCAAGCACGAGACCGCACGCGTGGAGGAGACCACTGATCTCGACGAGACCCCCGACGTCGTCGCCGACGGGTCGTCGGAGGAGACCGCCGCCATCTCGGCGGGCGCCGCGGACTCCGAGCAGGGCAAGGTCGAGAAGCCCGCGGTCGCCGGCAGCGAGGTCGGCGAACCGGAGGCCGGGGAGGAGCGGTCACCGGCCCTCGCCTGGCTCCTGATCCTCGGTCAGGCAGTCGTGGGTCTGCTGGTCGGCATCGGTCTGTTCTGGGGATTCACCGAGCTGTGGCGCTGGAACCCGTACTTCGCGCTGGTCCTCGCGGTGCTGGTGATCTTCGGGATCGTCACGCTCTCGCACGTCGTGCGGCGCACCAAGGACCTGGCGACGACGCTGCTCGCATTGGGCGTCGGGCTGTTGGTGACCATCGGTCCACTTGTGTTGCTGGCAACGTGACGTCGTCCGAGCCACCCCTTCTCCCCAGACCAGAGATACCCATCGGTCTGTCCACCGCCTCGGTCTACCCGCAGAACACCGAGGCGGCCTTCGCCTACGCGGCGGATCTCGGTTACGACGGGGTCGAGCTGATGGTCTGGGGCGACCCGGTCAGCCAGGACATTCGCCGCGTCGGATATCTGTCGGACCACTACCAGGTCCCGGTGTTGTCGATCCATGCCCCGTGCCTGCTGATCTCACAGCGCGTCTGGGGCCGGGACCCGGTGGTGAAACTGGCCCGATCGGTGCAGGCGGCCGAGGATCTGGGTGCCCCGACCGTGGTGGTGCACCCACCGTTCCGCTGGCAGCGCGGCTATGTGTCGGCCTTCGACGACCTCGTCGGCGAACTCGAGGACGACAGCGGGGTCGCGATAGCCGTGGAGAACATGTTCCCGATGCGTGCCGACCGTTTCTTCGGATCACGTGAACCATCCGTGCGACGACTCCAGAAGCGGGGCGGTGGGCCCGGTCTCGCCGCGTCCGCATTCGGCAAGTCGATCGATCCCACCGACGACGGATACGCGAACTACACCCTCGACCTCTCGCACACCGCGACGGCCGGGGTGGACGCCCTCGATCTCCTCGATCGCATGGGACGCAACCTCAACCACCTCCATCTCGCCGACGGGCACGGTGCGGCGACCGACGAACACCTCATCCCCGGCGACGGTGGACAACCGTGTGCCGAGGTGTGCCGCCGGATCGCGGCGAGCGACTTCGCCGGTGCCGTGGTGCTGGAGGTCAGCACCGGCAGCGCCCGGACCAAGCCCGAGCGCGGTGCACTCCTGGCCCGTTCGCTAGATTTTGCGCGGCAGCATCTCAAACGGGAGCTGCACCCCGAGAGCGCCGGCCGGCGCAACAACTGACGCCGGAGATCGTCGCGTTGCGGTCTTCGCCGGCGTCGGGGTCGGCACGACGAAAGCGGGGACCATGACCAGCAAGATCACCGAGGTGCAGATCCTGACCGAGGTGGACCGCGGTGGTCCCGACGCCATCACGCTGCGTGCGCACATCGACGAGACCTTCACCATCGGACCCAAGGTGCACGGCGGCACCCTGCAGATGGTCGTGGCGAAGGCGGCGCGCACCGCACTCACCGCCCTCACCCCGTCCGACGACCCGAAAGTCGCGGATGCGTCCGCCGCGATGATCCCGGTCGCCATCGCCAGTGACTACCTGACCGCCCCGGACGCCGCGGACATCGATTTCGCGATCACCGTGCGCAAACGCGGCCGGACCGTGACGGTCCTGCACGTCGACGCGGTCCAGCAGGGTCGTACGGTCGTCTCCTCGTCGGTGACGATGGCGCGTCCCGACTCCGGGACCCCGCACCACTCCGGTCCGAACGTGCTCGACGGCACGCCAGTCGAACCGCCGTCGACCGGCATCCCCCTCGACGGTTCGCCGATCGCCGAGGTCAACCACCTCGGCGCGGCGATCGACCTGGTCCTCGACCCGGAGACGTTCCCGATCGTCCGCGGTGAGACCGGTGAGCCGCTCGTGCGCGGGTGGATCCGTCCGAAGGACGTCGATCCCGACGAATACTTCTCGGTCCTCGTCTGCGACATCTCGCCGCCGGTGGTCATGAATCTCGCGTTGTTCGGTTGGGCGCCGACCGTGCAGCTGACCACCTATGTCCGACGGCATCCGGCGCCCGGGTGGCTGCGCTTCGCCGCGACGAGTACCGAGGTCGGGCCCGGAATGTTCGAGGAGGATCATCTCGTGGTGGACTCGACCGGGACGGTTGTCGCCCAGTCCCGCCAATTGGCACTCATTCCCGCAGGAAGGTAGACATTCGTGACCGAACGCATCGCCATCATCGGTGGAGGCAAGATCGGGGAGGCGCTCCTGGCCGGCCTGATCGGCGCCGGAACCCCGACGAAGGATCTCGTCGTCGCGGAGAAACTCGAATCCCGGGCGTCCGAGATCGCCGACGAGTACGGGGTCCTGGTCACCGACGTGAAGACGGCCGCCGAATCCGCGCACTACGTCTTCCTGGCCATCAAGCCGGACGACGTCGACTCGGTGCTCCACATCCTCGCCTCGGCGGAGGACAACGCCGAGAGCGAACGCGTCACCGTGACCCTGGTGGCCGGCATCCCGCTGGAGCGCTACGAAAGCGCCCTGCAGGCCGGTTCGCCGGTCATCCGTGTCATGCCCAACACCCCGATGCTGGTCAACGAGGCCATGTCCGCGGTCGCTGCCGGCCGCTACGTCGGCGAGGAACAACTCCAGGCGGTCGTCAGACTCCTCAAGACCGTGGGGCGGGTGGCCGTGGTACCGGAGAAGCAGATGGACGCGGTCACCGCCGTGTCCGGGTCCGGACCCGCCTACGTCTTCCTGCTCGCCGAGGCGATGATCGACGCCGGTGTCGGGCTCGGACTCACCCGCGCCCAGGCGTCCGAGATGGCCATCCAGACCATCCGCGGTGCGGGGGTCCTGCTCAGCGATTCGGGTATGTCACCCGTCGACCTGCGGGCCGCGGTGACCTCTCCGGGCGGGACCACCGCCGAGGCGATCCGCGAGTTCGAGGCGAACGGTCTACGGCACGCCGTCTACCAGGCGACTCGCGCGTGCGCGGCCGCCAGCGCACGAGGCGGACGTCGAGTGGAAGTCGAGGGTTTGGCGTCGGGACACGCGGTTTCCGACACCCCATGAGTAGTGGTCGACAGGCAGCTAAACCCCAGCATGTTGGGGTCGAGTCACAGAAATCTCAGGAATCACGGTCCCTCACGTCGCTTTTTTCACATCTGCCACGCTAAGCTGCTTTAAGCACGTGCGTGTCTGATGTCCGCAGGAGGGGAAGCCTGCGGCCGCGACGCGTGCACCGGAGGTATGAGTGATCAATGGCACCTGCAGACACTCCTGGTGACAGGACGGCCTCGGTGAGCAACGCGACCTCTGGGTCGCAGTTCCTCACCGTCGCCGAGGTTGCGTCGCTGATGCGCGTTTCGAAGATGACCGTCTACCGTCTCGTCCACAACGGCGAACTGCCTGCGGTTCGGGTCGGACGCTCGTTCCGTGTGCACGCGAAAGCGGTGCACGACTACCTGGAGACGTCGTACTTCGACGCCGGATAGGTTCGGTCTCGGCTGACGCGCCGATCAGCAGTTTCACACAGCACTCCCGAGGGTGGCCCCGTCGCCGCCCCGGGAGTGTTGTGTCTGGAGCGGCTGTTCGCCTGTGCCGGCAGCCGGTTTCGCGCCGTCATTTCGGACACCGCGATTTCCTGATCCGACACACGGCCCGGTAGGCTCAGTGGTCGCGTACCTGGATGTACCGGTGAGCTCCTCGACCCGGGTCGTCGACGCCAGTCGACGATCACTGACGAAGCCGATCGAGTGCAGGCCAGGGTCGGTCAAGTTCATCAGTGTCAATCGTGAGGAAGCGCCCCGATGGGTTCAGTGATCAAGAAGCGCCGCAAGCGCATGTCGAAGAAGAAGCACCGCAAGCTGCTGCGTCGAACCCGGGTGCAGCGCCGCAAACTCGGCAAATAAGCACTCGCATGGCACCAGGACCCGCCTCGGCGGGTCCTTTTGCTGTTGCAGACCCGCCTCGGCGGGTCCTTGTGGTGTCCGGGGCTGTTGCCGCTGGGGTCTTTTGTCACACGAATAATGTGGTTTCGGGGTCGTTCGTCACCGATGACGCCGATCTCCGCCCCTCGGCGGGCTGAAACGGGTTGATGCCGTTAGCCTCGACGCCATGGCCGAATCCTCCGCAGTGCTACCTCGGGTCGTCCTGGTCACGGGAGCGTCGACTTTCCTGGGCGGGTATCTGGTCGCGCGGCTCGCAGCCAACCCACAGATCGAACGTGTGCTGGCCGTCGACTCCCGGGTGCCGCGCAAGGACCTGCTGCGCCGGATGGGGCGGGCGGAGTTCCTGCGCCTGGACATCCGGCGTCCCACGATCGCGAAGGCCCTGGCGTCGTATGGGGTCGACACGGTGGTGCACGCCGCCACGTCGATCGCCGACACCGCGCCGCACTCGGCGGCGATCAAGGAGTTCAACGTTCTCGGCGCGATGCAGGTCTGCGCCGCCTGTCAGCGGACGCCGTCGGTGAAGCGTCTCGTGCTGCGGTCCACGGCGATGGTCTACGGAGCCAGTGCACACGACCCGTCGCACTTCTCGGAGGAGACCCGCGCGCGCCGCGAGCCCAAGCGCGGCTATGGCCGCGACCTCCTGGACGTGGAGGGCTACGTGCGCGGTCTCGGGCGCCGGCGCCAGGACATCGACATCACGATCGTGCGTCCGCAGGCGATGTTGGGTCCGCGGATCACCACGCGGATGGGTTCGTATCTGTCGGCGCCGGTGGTGCCGACGGTCCTCGGCTACCAGCCGCGTCTGCAGTTCCTGCACGAGGAGGATGCGCTCGCGGCGATGGAGCATGTCACCCTGGCGGGCAAGCCGGGCACGTTCAATCTCGCGGGCGAGGGCGTGGTGACGCTGACGCAGGCGATCCGTCGGCTCGGGCACATCGAACTACCGGTCCCGAGCGGTCTCCTCGCGCCGATCTCCGGCGTCTTCCAGGATCTGCGTTCGGCGAAGCTGCGTTCGTCGCAGACCGAATTCCTGACCTATGGCCGGGTGCTGGACACCACCAGGATGCGCACCGAACTGGGTTTCGTGCCGCGGTACACGACCATGGAAACCCTCGATGACTTCGTCGAACGCAGCGGCGTGACACCGGTGATCGGGTCCGACGCGTGGCGTGCGTTCGAGCAGCGAGTCGTGTCTGCCGCACATCAACTCCAGTGAAATGCGAGACGAGATTTGTACGACGAGTTCCGGTCAAGGTGCGCAACGTCACTGCTACCTCTAGACTGGGTCATCAGACCCACACTGCGCGCAGGGGCAGCCACTCCACCGCGGGCGAGGGTGAGGACTTCGGGAACATGCCGGCGATCACGCGGGGAAGATCGTGGCCGTTCCCAGGTCCCGTTTCATGTCATCGACAACGCGGCGCTGCGTCTGTAGATCCGAAGGAATGGCCTGTGACGGAACGATTGCCAGTAGTTCAGGCAGCCCCGGTTCAAACCGTCGAGCGGGGGTTCGCCGACACACGGACGATCCTGGGGACAGGAACAAGGGGTGAGCGCCTTGGCAGGTAGCGGAGCGACAGATGCACGTACCGCGAAGGTCATACAGCTCTATGCGTCATCGTCGGGACCGGACGCCACCGCGGATCGCCGCGGTGCACGTGATTCCGGCCGTCGCCGACATCCGAGCCAGCAGACGCCCGAGCGGCGTGTGAAACACGGTGTCACGCAGGGAGATTCGACGGGCCTCGGTCACCCCAATACCGATGGATTCGGACGTCCGCCCGCGCGGGTGACCCCGATCAGCAGCGAGATCGCCCTGTCGGACGAGGCGCTCGGTGTCGAACACCGGGGGCCGTCGAAGTCGAGCCCGCTGTTCAGTCTCGGTGGCATTCGGAACGCCGTCGCCGACACCTTGACCTCCACCGCCGGCTTCATCCGCGAGCGGATGACAGGCGAGTACGAGGTCGACGAGTTCGGATTCGATCCCCATTTCACCGAATCGGTGTGGTTTCCGGCAGTTCGGCAGGTCTATGAGAAGTGGTTCCGGGTCGAAGTGACCGGAATCGAGAATCTGCCCCTCGAGGGCGGTGCGCTCCTCGTCGCCAACCACGCCGGCACCATCCCGGTCGACGCGATCATCACCTCGCTCGCCGTCCGCGACAACCATCCCGACCATCGGTACCTGCGTGTCCTCGCCGCCGACATGGCCTTCGACTCGCCGGGCATCAGTGAGGTCGCGCGCCGGATCGGTGCGACGCTCGCCTGCAACAGCGACGCCGACCGGTTGCTGCGTGCTGGGGAGCTCACCGCCGTCTGGCCGGAGGGGTTCAAGGGCATCGGCAAGCTCTACAAGGACCGCTACAAGCTGCAGCGGTTCGGCCGGGGCGGCTTCGTGACCACCGCACTGCGCAACGCGGCGCCGATCATCCCGGTGTCGATCGTGGGCTCGGAGGAGATCTATCCGATGCTCGCCGACCTCAAGCCGCTCGCCAAGGTGCTCGGCCTTCCGTACTTTCCGATCACGCCGCTGTTCCCGTTGCTGGGCCCGCTGGGCATGGTGCCGTTGCCGTCGAAGTGGCACATCCACTTCGGCCGCCCGATCGAGACCGGTTCCTACGACGAATCGTCGGCCGACGACCCGATGGTGGTCTTCGACCTCACCGACCATGTCCGCGAGGAGATCCAGCAGACCCTGTTCCGGATGCTGAGCCGGCGGGGGAGTGTCTACTTCGGCTGACGGGATGCCGGTGTGCCTGATACTCATGAGGCATGCGTGCAGTCGTGTGTCGAGCCGGTGAGCTGACCGTCCAAGACGTCCCCATGCCCGTTCCGGAGACCGGACAGGTGCTCCTGCGGGTCCTGCGGGCGGGGATCTGCGGGTCTGACCTCCATGCCCGCGTGCACTGCGACGCGACCGCGGATGTGTCCGACGAGGTCGGCTATGGCGCGTTCATGCGTTCGGACCAGTCGGTGGTGTTGGGCCACGAATTCGCCGGCGAGGTGGTGTCTTACGGCCCGGGATGCCGTAAGCGGTGGGCGCCGGGGACGCCGGTGGTGTCGGTGCCGATGATCCGGCACGGCGACGAGGCGCATCTGACCGGGCTGACGGCGTCGGCTTCGGGCGCCTACGCGCAGTTCGTGCTGGTGTCCGAGGACATGACTTTTGAGATTCCCCACGGCCTGTCGGTTGAACACGCGGCCCTCACCGAACCCCTGGCCGTCGCCCATCACGCGGTCCGCCGGGGCGAGGTCGGCCGGCGCGACGTGGCCGTGGTGATCGGCTGCGGACCCATCGGGCTCGCGGTCGTCGCGATGCTCAAGGCGTCGGGCGTGCGCACCGTGATCGCGAGCGATCTGTCCGCGGGGCGCCGAGCCCTGGCCGGGCGCGTCGGCGCCGACATCGTCGTCGATCCGGCCGTGGAGTCACCGTTCGACCGGTGTGCGCGCGAGGGCAAGTACGTCACCGCGGCGCAGGACCTGCTGGGCACCGCCTTCGATGCGATGCACACTCTGCGTCGAATCCCGTTGGCGCCGTGGGACTCCCTGTTCCGAATCGCCGATCGGCTCGGCGCGACGCCGAAGGGGCCGGTGATCTTCGAATGCGTGGGTACTCCGGGCATGATCGAGCACGTCGTGTCGAATGCCCCGTTCCGCTCACGTGTCGTCGTGGTCGGTGTGTGCATGGAACCGGACACGTTCCGCCCGGCGATGGCGCTCAACAAGGAGATCGAGCTGCGGTTCGTGTTCGTCTACGATCCGGCCGAATTCCACGAGACCCTGCAGATGATCGCCGAGGGCAAGGTCGACGTCGGGCCGATGATCACCGCGACCGTCGGGCTCGAGGGGGTGGCGCCGGCGTTCGACGCGCTCGGCGCGGCCGCTCACCATGCGAAGGTGCTGATCGACCCGATGAGTGAGAGCGACTCGCTCTGACGAGGTTTCAGAGGGTGAGGTCGAGCGCGGCGCGGACGATCGAGTCGGTGTCGATGCCGTGGAGGCGGTACACGTCCTCGAGCGAGCCGACCTGACCGAATCGCCTGACGCCGAGCGCCGCGCCGGGCACGTTGTTGACACCCGTCAGGAAGGCGAGCGTGTGCGGGTGCCCGTCGAGGACGGTGACCATCGGTGCCGCGCGGCCGGCCGGGAACACCTGGTCGAGAATCCACGACGGTCCGTCGGCGAGTCCGCGGCGGGCCTGCAGTGCCTCGAAGATCAGTCCGGGACTCGTCACGCACACGACGTCGGCGGCCACACCCTGTGCACCCAGTCGGTCGGCGGCGGCGAGGGTCTCGGTGATCACCGCCCCCATCCCGACCAGTGTGACCTGTGGGGATTCGCTGCGGCGCAACAGGTATCCGCCGGCGACCACCTGGCGTCGACGACGTTCGCGGGCCGCCGCGTCGGTGGGGACCGCGGCGAGTCGCTGATCGACCGGGCGGGTGGACAGGCGCAGATAAGACGAGGTCCCGTCCGGACGTCCGAGCTTTCCGATGCACGACAACAGCGTCCATTCGACGTCGACCGCGAAGGCGGGTTCGTAGCTGACGCAGCCGGGTTGCTCCAGGCCGATCGATGGCGTCGTGATCGATTGGTGCGCTCCGCCTTCCGCGGCCAGGGTGACGCCGGACGGCGTGCCCACCAGGATCGACTGCCCGCCGGCGTAGATTCCGTACGACCAGGGCTCGAGGGTGCGTTCCACGAACGGGTCGTAGAGCACGCCGATCGGGAACAGCGGTTCGCCCCAACGACTCCAGGTGGCGCCGAGCTCGCCGATCAGGCCCGCCAGATTCGTCTCGGCGATACCGAGTTCCATGTGCTGGCCGGTCGGGCGTTCCCGCCAGTGCATGATCGTCTCCGCGTCGTCGGCGAACCAGTCGCGCCGCTCGTCCGGCGACCACACCCCGACCTTGTTCAACCAGCCGGCCAGGTTGGTCGTCGAACTGACGTCGGGGCTCACCGTGACGACCCGGGCCGACGCCTCGGGAGCCTCGCGGGACAGGGCCAACAGCGTACGGCCCAGTGCCGCTTGCGTCGTCGACGTTCCCGACGGTGTCTTTCCGGTGTCGACCGGAACGGCGGGCGGTGTGGTGAGCGGAACGGGCCGGCGCCGGAGTCGCTCGGCCACCTGTGCGCACAGCAGGGCCTCGTCGGTGCCCTCGTCGAACCGGCCCCACGGGTGTGCCGGGTCGAGCCCCAGTGATGCCGCCAGCTCGTCGTACTGATCGACGGTGAGCAGTGAGGAATGGTTCTGCGGGTGGCCTTCGATCGGCAGGCCGTTGCCCTTGATGGTGTAGGCGAGGATGACCGTCGGACGGGTGTCGTCGATCTGCGCGTAGGCGCCCATCAGGGCATCGAGGTCGTGTCCGCCGAGATTGCGGATCGCCTTCAGGAGCGTCTCGTCGTCGACGTCGGCGATCAGCGTCGCGACGGCATTCGCGTCGGGACCCGATCCGGGCAGACGTACACGGACCTCGTCGGCGTCGCATCGCAACAGCCGCTGACACTCCGGATTCGGCATGTCGAGGATGCGTGCGCGCAGCGCCGTCCCACCCGGGCGGTCGAACAGTTCCTCCAGCAGCCGGCCGAATTTCACCATGATCACCTGCCATCCGGCGGCGGCGAACATGGCCTCGAGGCGCCCGGCGGCGATGTTGGGGACCACCCGGTCCAGCGACTGGCGGTTGAGGTCGACGATCCAGACGATCTCACCGAGCTCGGCCACCGAGGGGTCGAGGATCGCCTCCCAGACCGCGCCCTCGTCGAGTTCGGCATCACCGACGAGCGAGTACTGCCGGGCGAGCACGGTGGGTGAACGGCGGTCGGCGGCAACCGCATCGGGGCCACCGATCGTCGTGTCGAGATAGCGGCGGGCCACTGCGCCCCAGATCGGTGCGGTCGCACCGATTCCCACCGATCCGGTCGAATAGTCCACTGCATCGGGATCTTTGGTGCGGCTCGGATACGACTGCAGTCCACCGAACTCCCGCAGCGTCGTCAGGTACGACTCGTCGAGCCCACCGAGCAGATAGTTGATGCCGTGCAGGACCGGTGACGCATGCGGTTTCACCGAGACCCGGTCGCCCGGCCGCAACTGGGAGAACCACAGCGAGGTCATGATCGACACCATCGAGGCACACGACGCCTGGTGTCCACCGACCTTGAGTCCAGACGGATTCGGCCGAACCCGGTTGGCGTGGTGGATCATCGACGTCGCGAGCCACAACACGCGCTGCTCGAGCGTGCGGAGCGTGTCGGGTGTCCCGGTCTCGACTGCGCTGCTTCGGAGATCGGTGAGGGTCTCGTCGGTCATGGGGGTCCTCTCCGGGGTGGGGGTCTCTCCGGGTGCGGTCACCGGCGTCGCGACGAGGCTCGGTCAGCGGTGCCGTAGCAATCGTGCGGCGGCCGCGGCACCGCCACCGGCGGCTCCCAGCACGATGGCGGTACCGGCACCGTACTTCGCCGCCTTGCGTGCTGTCCGGAAGTCGTACATCTCCCATCCGCGGACCTTGGCGACGTCGCGCAGGTCGGTGTCGGGGTTGATGGCGACGGCCTTGCCCACCAGCGACAGCATCGGGACGTCGTTGTGTGAATCCGAGTAAGCGGTACAGCGTTTGAGGTTCAGGCCCTCGCGGATGGCCAGTGCGCGCACCGCGTGGGCCTTGCCGGGCCCGTGCAGGATGTCGCCGACGAGGCGTCCGGTGAACACACCGTCGACGCTCTCGGCGACCGTGCCCAGCGCACCCGTGAGTCCGAGTCGGCCGGCGATGGTCTGCGCGAGCTCGACGGGTGTCGCGGTGACCAGCCACACCTGCTGGCCGGCGTCGAGATGGCGCTGTGCGAGAGCGCGTGTGCCGGGCCAGATCTTGTCGGCGATGTAGTCGTCGAAGATCTCCTCGCCGAGTTCGACGAGCTCGGAGGTCTGTCGGCCGGCGATGAACGACAGCGCCTTCTCCCGGCCCTCGGCGACGTCGCGGGCGTTCTCCTTGCCGGTGATCCGGAACTTCGCCTGGGTCCACGCGAATTCCATGATGTCGCTGTACGTGAAGTACTTCCGTGCGGCGAGACCGCGGGCGAAGTGCACGATCGACGCGCCTTGGACGAGGGTGTTGTCGACGTCGAAGAAGGCGGCCGCGGTCAGGTCCCGCGGGGTCTCGGTGGGCTCGACGTCGGACGGTTCGCGCAGCCGGAGCGAATCGACGGCGGCCTTCGCGCTCGCCTCGCCGGCGAGGGTCTGGCGGAGCTCGTGCGCGGTCTGGCGGAATCGGCCGGTGGCCGCGCTGGCACGCTGCGAGATCCACGTGGTGACCCGGTTGGACTCGTCGTCGGTGAGGTCATGGAGTTCGGCGTCCTCGTCGAAGTCGTCGTCGAAATCGATGCGCGCGGCCTGCGACTCCCAGTCGTCACCGGTGTCGAGCGGGGTGGCGGCGAAGCTCTCGTCACCCGGGGCGTCCGGTCCGGTGGTGTCGTGCGCAGGACCATCTGGTGTGTTGTCGGGTTGCTCGTCTTCCGGGCTCGGGGTCTTGCCCACTGCCCACCTCCCACGCTTGGCGCCAGCACTGCCTGCGCGGACCAGCCTAGCCGGACCGCCCCTCGTCGCCGGTGGGTGACCGGGGCCGCATCGTCGGCGATAGGCAGCGCTGGGAGAATGGTCGGCATGACCGTCGAACTGCTGACCCGTGAGGGATGCCACATGTGCGCGACTGCTCGTCGCGATCTGACGCGGATCTGTGGCGAGCTCGGAGTGGAGTTCACCGAGGTCGACGTCGACAGCGCCGCGGCCGACGGCCGTCCCGAGATCCGTGCGGAATTCGGGGACCGGCTGCCGGTGGTGCTGCTCGACGGCGACGAGCACAGCTACTGGGAGGTCGACGAGCCCCGACTACGCGCCGACCTCACCCGTCAGGGCTGAACCGGCCGGTCCGGCGACGATCCGCCATCGCGGAGAAACGGTGGTGTTTAACACAGCCCCGCGAATCATGAGGGTCCATGTGAAGAGTTTCACAGGGGGTTATATCCTCGATGGGTCGTGGTGTGTGAAGGGGAATGGAGGTGAGCGTGGGCGCCGATCGTCAGAAGCCGGGCGACGCCGAGCCTCCCGCGTCCGCACTCCCACCGCCGGCCCCGGAGGTCGCAACAGACATTCCGGCGCCCACAGTGGCCCGGCTGGCCACCTATCTGCACGTCCTGCGCTCGTTCAGCCAGCGCGGCATCCTGGTGGCCTCCAGCGGGGAACTGGCCACCGCGGCCGGCGTGAACCCGGCCATCCTCCGCAAGGACCTCTCCTACGTCGCCGCGAACGGTGTGCGCGGCGTCGGATATGACGTCGGTCGTCTCACCGCACGGATCTCGATGACCTTGCACACGGACAGCATCCACACGGTCGCCCTCGCCGGTGCCGGACAGCTCGGACGTGCCCTGCTCGCCCACACCGGCTTCGGTCGTGGGTTCCGCGTGGCCGCGATGTTCGACGCCGATCCGGCCCTCGCGGGTACATCGTTCGAGGTCGGCGGGCCGCGGATCGCCCCACTCGCCGAGATCGCGTCGGTCTGCGCCGAGGTCGAACCCGCGGTGGAGATCGGGGTCGTGGCCACCGCCGACGAGGACGCCCGAAGCGCCTTCGATGCCTTCGTCGGGGCCGGGATCCGGCAGGTGCTCAACGTCACCCCGGTGGCCCTGACGACGGAGGCGGATGTCGTCGTCAGACAAGTTGATCTAGCCTTGGAACTACAGGTGTTGGCGTTCCAGGCATCCCGTGGCACGACACAGGCCCCACGGAACGACCTCAAGATCTCCTCACGCAGCGACGTCGGTGCGCCTCGCGAGGTGAAGGCGGCCGATGGGCGCCGCGGAAACGCAATGGGTGAAGAAACGGTGACAGCGTGAGTGTTCTGTTGTTCGGGGTGTCGCACCGCAGTGCGCCGGTCGAGGTGCTCGAGCGGTTGGCGGTCTCCGACCACGACCGTCCGAAGCTGGTCGACGAGTTGCTCTCGTCACGGGCGATCTCCGAGGCCATGGTCGTGTCGACGTGCAACCGCGTCGAGATCTACGCGGTCGTCGACGCCTTCCACCCGGCCCTCGAGGCGGTCGGCGAGGTCCTCGGCGACCACTCGGGCATGACCGTCAACGACATGACCCGACACGCCTACGTGCGTTACTCCGAGGCCGCTGTCGAGCACCTCTTCACCGTGGCCGCGGGCCTGGACTCGCTCGTCGTCGGCGAGCAGCAGATCCTCGGCCAGATCCGCAACGCCTACCTGAGCGCGGACGCCAACGACTCGGCCGGACGTGTCCTGCACGAACTGGCCCAGCAGGCGCTGCGGGTGGGCAAGCGGGTGCACACCGAGACCGGCATCGACCGTGCCGGCGCGTCGGTGGTGTCGGTGGCCCTGCATCGCGCCAAGTCGCTGCTGACGGATCCCGCGACCGGAGCGCACCGCCTGCGCACCGCGGTGGTCGTCGGTGCGGGCGCCATGGGTGGTCTCGCGACCGCCCAGTTGGCCCGTGAGGGCGTCACCGAGATGTCCGTGGTGAACCGCACGGTCGAGAACGCGCGCCACCTCGCCGACAACATCGCCGCCAACCACGGCATCACCGTGCACGGCGTGGGCCTCGACCAGTTGCCGGCCGCCATGGCCGCCGCCGACGTCGTGGTGAGCTGTACCGGTTCGGTCGGCTCCGTGGTCAGTGTGGGTGCCGTGCATTCGGCTCTCGCCGAGCGAAACCTCCGCGGCGATACCACGCCGATGGTGATCTGCGACCTCGGGCTGCCACGCAACGTCGATCCGGCCGCGGCCCGCCTGCCCGGTGTGCACGTCGTCGACATCGAGGGTCTGCGCGGCGACTCGGAGACCCAGGCCGCCGAGAACGACACGCTTGCGGCCCGGTCGATCGTCGCCGCCGAGCTCGCCGACTACCTGACCCATCAGCGTCAGGCCGAGGTCACGCCGACCGTCGCAGCACTCCGTCAGCGGGCCGCCGACGTCGTCGAGGCCGAGATCCTGCGTCTCGAGACCCGGCTCCCGAACCTCGAGAACAATCAGCGCGACGAGGTCGCCAAGACCGTCCGACGCGTCGTCGACAAGCTCCTGCACGCACCGACGGTGCGCGTGAAGCAGTTGGCGTCGACTCCCAATGGTGACCACTACGCGGAGGCGCTGCGCGAATTGTTCGAGCTCAAACCAGGTGCTGCAGAGTCGGTCTCGGCCCCCGATCGGCTGGGGACCACGGACTCGGCCGGCGAGCAGGGTGACCGATGAGCGAAACCCGAACCGCGCCGATCCGGGTCGGTACGCGGGGTTCCCTGCTGGCCACCACCCAGGCCCAGACCATCGCCGACGCGCTGACCGACGCCGGGCACCCGGCCGAGCTGGTGATCATCAAGACCGCCGGTGACGCGTCGGCCGCTCCGGTCGCCGAGATCGGCGTCGGGGTCTTCACCACCGCCATCCGCGTCGCACTCCGCAACGACGAGGTCGACGTCGCGGTGCACTCCTACAAGGACCTCCCGACCGCTCCCGAGGACGACCTCACGATCGCGGCCGTCCCGACCCGCGTGGACCCGCGAGATGCGCTGGTCAGCCGGGACGGGCTGGTCCTGGGGGAACTACCGCCGGGGTCGGTGGTCGGCACCTCGGCGCCCCGCCGGGCGGCACAGCTTAAAGCATTGGGTCTCGGTTTGGAAATCCGCCCCCTAAGAGGCAACCTAGATTCTCGGTTGGGCAAAGTCGCCAGCGGCGAACTCGACGCAGTCGTGGTCGCCCGCGCCGGCCTCGTGCGGATCGGACGGACCGAAGTGGTCTCCGAAGCGCTCGATCCGGTCGTCATGCTGCCGGCTCCGGCGCAGGGTGCTCTCGCTGTGGAGTGCCGCTCAGACGATGCCGAACTGGTGAGAATACTCGCCGAGTTGGACGACCCGTCCACCCGGGCGGCCATCGAGGCCGAACGGTCGGTGCTCGCGGCTCTCGAAGCCGGATGTACCGCACCGGTCGGAGCGATCGCCGAGGTGGTCGAGTCGATCGATGAGGACGGGCGCATCTTCGCCGAACTGTCGCTGCGTGCGGCGGTGGCGGCCGAGGACGGATCCGATGTGATCCGCGCTTCGGTGGTGGGCCCGGTCGATCGGGCCGTCCAACTGGGTAATGATCTCGCCGCCGAACTGCTGGAGCTGGGAGCGGGCGAACTCGTCAACTCTCCCTAGCAGAGAACGAACTGCAGCCCTCCACGCGAGGGCAGGAGAGTGCGAACCCATGAGCCGTACGAAGAAGGCAAATCCCGGACGGATCCTGTTCGTGGGGTCGGGTCCAGGTGATCCCGACCTGCTCACCGTGCGGGCGCGCACCGTGATCATCAATGCGACCACGGCCTACATCGATCCCGATGTGCCGGCTGCCGTGGTGTCGCTGATCGGCAGCGCACACCGCGAAGAACCCGCACCGAACACCCGCCGGTCGGCCAAGAAGGCCGACAAGGCGGACGAGAAAGCCGATACCGACGCCGCCGGCACCGCGCCGTCCGACGGCACCACCGCCGCGGCCGCACCCGACGCCGGCCAGTCCGACGAGGAGTCGGTGGTGCGTCCGGCGCTGGGCGACCCGACCGAGGTCGCCAAGACCCTCGTGGCCGCCGCCCGCAACGGTGACGACGTGGTCCGCGTCGTGGCCGGCGATCCGCTGACCACCGATTCGGTGCTCGCCGAGGTCAACGCCGTGGCCCGCCACTCGGTCACTTTCGAGGTGCTGCCCGGCCTGCCCGCCGCCTCGGTCGTCCCGAGCTACGCCGGTATGCCGCTGGGTTCGACCCACACCGAGGCCGACGTGCGCGGCGAGGTCGACTGGGCCGCCCTGGCCGCCGCCCCGGGCCCGCTGGTCCTGCACGCCACCTCCGGCCACCTGGCCGAGACGGCGAGCGCGCTGACCGAGCACGGGATGGCGCCGCAGACCCCCGCGGCCATCACCATCAACGGCACCACCTGCGCCCAGCGCACCATCGAGGCCACCCTCGCCACCCTCAACGAGCAGGGCAACGCACTGACCGGACCGCTGGTCGTGACCGTCGGCAAGGTCGTCGGTTCGCGTGGCAAGCTCTCGTGGTGGGAGTCGCGTTCCCTCTACGGCTGGACCGTGCTGGTGCCGCGCACCAAGGACCAGGCCGGTGACATGAGCGACCGCCTCGTCAGCCACGGCGCCATGCCCAAGGAAGTGCCCACGATCGCCGTCGAGCCGCCGCGCAGTCCCGCGCAGATGGAGCGCGCGGTCAAGGGGCTCGTCGACGGTCGCTACCAGTGGGTGGTGTTCACCTCCACCAACTCGGTCCGCGCCGTGTGGGAGAAGTTCGCCGAGTTCGGACTCGACGCCCGTGCGTTCTCCGGTGTGAAGATCGCCTGCGTCGGCGAGGCCACCGCGGACAAGGTGCGTTCCTTCGGTATCAACCCCGAACTCGTGCCGTCGGGTGAGCAGAGCTCGCTGGGCCTCCTCGAGGACTTCCCGCCCTACGACGACGTCTTCGACCCGGTGAATCGAGTCCTGTTGCCGCGCGCCGACATCGCCACCGAGACCCTGTCCGAGGGTCTGCGCGACCGGGGCTGGGAGATCGACGACGTCACCGCGTACCGCACCGTCCGTGCGGCACCGCCGCCCGCCGAGACCCGCGAGATGATCAAGACCGGCGGCTTCGACGCGGTCTGCTTCACCTCGAGCTCGACGGTCCGCAACCTCGTCGGCATCGCCGGAAAGCCGCACGCGCGCACCATCGTTGCGTGCATCGGCCCCAAGACCGCCGAGACCGCAACGGAATTCGGTCTGCGCGTGGATGTCCAGCCGGAGAACGCCTCGGTCCTCGAACTGGTCGACGCGCTCGCCGAGCACGCCGCCCGGCTTCGTGCCGAGGGCGCACTGCCCCCGCCGCGCAAGAAGTCTCGTCGATCGCGTTCGTGAGCTGCTCTGCTCCCTGAGGTGTGAGGAGCGATAGCGACGAGCCTCGAAGGGCTCGTGAGACGAAGGAGACGATATGGCACCGCTGATCCGCCCCCGCCGGTTGCGCACCACGCCGGCGATGCGTCGGCTGGTCGCCGAGACCACTCTCGCGCCAAGGCAACTCGTATTGCCGATGTTCGTCGCCGACGGCATCGACGAGCCGAAGCCGATCTCGTCGATGCCCGGCGTCGTGCAGCACACGATGGACTCGCTGCGCACCGCCGCGGCGGAGGCGGTCGAGGCCGGCGTCGGCGGTCTGATGCTGTTCGGCGTGCCGCGTCCGGGAGACAAGGACGCGACCGGCTCGTGTGCCGACGCCGACGACGGAGTCCTCAACCGGGCACTGCGCGCGCTGACCGACGACCTCGGTGACTCGACGGTCCTCATGGCCGACACCTGCCTCGACGAGTTCACCGATCACGGGCACTGCGGTGTGCTCGACGGCCGTGGACGCGTCGACAACGACGTGACCCTCGACCGCTACGTGTCGATGTCGCTGGCGCAGGCCCGCGCCGGAGCTCAGCTCCTCGGGCCGAGCGGGATGATGGACGGCCAGGTCGCCACCATCCGCGACGCACTCGACGCCGAGGGCTTCACCGACACCGGGATCCTGGCCTATTCCGCCAAGTACGCGTCGGCCTTCTACGGGCCGTTCCGGGAGGCGGTCGGCTCGTCGTTGCAGGGCGACCGACGCACCTATCAGCAGGACGCGGCCAATCGGATCGAGTCGCTGCGGGAGGTGCGCCTCGATCTCGAGGAGGGCGCCGACATGGTGATGGTCAAGCCCGCGATGAGCTATCTCGACATCGTGCGCGATGTCGCCGAGATGAGTGACGTCCCCGTCGCCGCCTATCAGATCAGCGGTGAGTACGCGATGATCACGGCCGCCGCGGAGCGGGGCTGGATCGACCGCGACGCCGCGATCCTGGAGTCGCTGACCTCGATCCGCCGTGCCGGAGCGTCGGTCATCCTGACCTACTGGGCCACCGAGGTCGCGAACCGGCTGTCCTGACCCTTCCGCACGGGACCTCGCCGGACGTGTGCGCGGGGCCGGTGACGCGTCCCACTAGGCTGGTGCCATGTCCGCACCGTTCGACCCGATGCGCGCCTCGTCAGAGTCCGACGCCGAGCTGCACCCGAGGATCCCGGATTCGATCTCGATCGCCGTCGAACTGTGGGCGGTGGTCGTCGTCGGACAGATCGTCGCGCTGTTTGCGCAGACGGGCACCTTCGTCGACCTCGTCCGTGATCAGGTCCGCGACAACCCGCCGAACGGCGTCTCCGCGGACCAGCTGCAGTTCATGACGTCGTCGGGTTTCGTCATCGGGGTGCTCGTCGCGATGTCGGTGTTCCTGACCGCGATCACCGCGCTGGTCGTGTGGTTCACGCGCAAGGGTTACAACTGGGCCCGCATCGTGCTGGGTGCGATGGGTGTCTACATCGTCGTCAACCTGGTCTTTTCCCTGTTCGGGGACACCGACCCGACGTGGGCGATGGTGCCCCTGGTCATCAGCGGCGTCGCCGCACTCGGCGCGACCGTGCTGCTGATGCGTGCCGACTCCGAGAAGTACTGCCGGCGCATGGCGGAAGAACGTAAGCCCCGGCCGGTGCCGCCGCCCGCCCCGCCGTATCCGTACGGCCAGTACCCGTACGGCCAGAACCCGTACGGCCAGAACCCGTACGGCCAGAACCCGTACGGCCAGAACCCGTACGGCCAGAACCCCTACGGCCACAACCCGTCACAGCCGGGGACGCAGCCCGGTGACACACCGTATGGTGACAGTGCATCCGAGGCCGCCGCCGGAGGCGGGACACCCGACCTCCGCAAGCCCGAGAGCCCACACACCGAGAACACCGACTCCGACAGCGAAGGACCGAAGAAGCAGTGACAAGTCCCGACCCGGCGAAGCGTCCGAAACTCGTCGTCTGGGCCTACCGGTGCTGGGTGGTGTCGGGAGCGTTCCTGGCCCTTCTCGGTGTCCTCGTCGTGGTGCTGTCCGCGGTCGACGACTCCGGGTCGATGGCCTCGGCGATGCTCGGCATACTCGTCCTGCTCGTCGGTGTCGCCTACATCCTGCTCGGCAGCAAGGCGTTCACCGGTGATGCCCGGTGGCGGTCGTCCCTGTCGGCGCTGACGCTCGTCGTCGTGGCCATGCTGCTGTTCCTCAGCGTCGGCCTCGGCTCGCCGGTGTTCGCCCTGGCGCTGCTGGCCGCCATCGTCGGTCTCTTCGGGTCGCTGCTGGCCTACCGGCCGGACTCGGAGACCTGGTACACCGGCAAGGCGCCCGAACCCAAGAAGCAGCGCACACAGCGCAAGAAGAAGCCGTGACCGACGAGGCGCCAGACCCGGTCGACGGAACCGAGCCCGGCGAATCCGATATGGGAACGGATCCGGGTGAGGTTCTGTTCTACGAACCCGGCGGCAGCAGGTGGGTGGTCCTCATCGGTCCCGTGCTCGTCCTCGCGGTCCTCGTCATGGAGATCCTTGGTCCCGGACAGGTGCACTGGCCGGTCCTGATCATCTTCCTGGTGATCCTGTTCGGTTTCTCGCTCGTCCAGGTGACCGCGGCGCGACGACACGTCAGCGTCGAACTCACCGAGACGACGCTGCGTCAGGGCGCGGTGACGACCCCGCTCGCCGACATCGCGAAGATCTACCCGCCCAACAACTCGCCGACGCCCGAGGACTGGGAGAGCGCTCCGGCGCTCGGTGAACTCCACGGTGTGCCGCGACGTCGGAAAGGTGTGGGGGTGCGGCTGACGTCCGGGAAACTCGCGCAGGCCTGGGCCCGGGACGTCGAGGTGTTCCGCAGTGAACTCGCGCAGGCCCACGCCGCCGTGCGGATGGGACTACCGCCCTCTGGCAGGAAAGCGGACGCCGGCGAGCCCGAGTCCGGAAGGTCCGAGGAGAAGGATCAGGACACCACCGAGTGACGTCCCTTCCGACTGTCGCGGTAGGCGCGTCGACGCAGGTCACCCAGCCATGACGGCGCGAACTCGACCCCGTCGGGACGGTGGAGGATCGGATCGAAGTCGATGTCGAGCCCGGTCAGCACGTGGTCGAGTTCGATCCGGGCCAGGGGCACGAATCGCCTGAACCCGGCTTCCAGGATGATCACGACCGGCCGCTTGGTGCGCAGGCACGCGGCGAGATCCTCGACATCCAGACCGGACGGCCCGGTCGGCTCGATGATGCGGGCACGAATCCAGTACAGCTCGCCGTCGTACCGGTAGGGCGTGAGGCTCGAGACGGCGGTCGGGGCCCAGTGCGTGGCCGGGAGCGGGACGGGGAGGCGGCCGGACAGCGGTGCCGGTCCGGCCAGGAGTAGGTCCCATGCGCCGGACGCGGCATCGCCGGTGGCGTTCGGCGTCGGGGAATCGGCAGGAGCGTTCGTCGGCGCCGCAGCGGGGAACCGCACGGCCACGCCGACGATGTCGGGCAGGCCGCCCGGGGTGCCGATACCCTTCGACAGACGGACCGTGACCGGCCCGGAGCGGAAGGGCAGCGGGTGGTCCCCGGAGACCGACGCCTGGCCTCCGCACAGCAGACCGTCGGGATGGAACACCCGCGCGTGCCGCAGCGCACCGAGCCAGCGGAACGGTGTGGTGATGAGGTCGGGCAGGTCAGGCATGGCACCTCCGTAGATGAAGCGGTACCGCCGGTGGCACGGCGGGGCCGCGAACCCTGGGGGAGTCCGCGGCCTGCCGCACCGGCGACGGCTTTCTAGCCGGTCGGATCGGGATCGACGGCGTCCTTGATCTTGCCGATGACACCCTTCTCCGTCCCGAACTGCGGCTTCTGCGGGTCTCCCATGGCGCCATCGTAGGTCGCGTAGAGCTTCGGATCCGGCGGCGGACCGGATTGGCGGTCGCCGAGCGGCTGCGGATCCGCGAGGAACGTGAACTCGTGCTTCCCGTCCGGGGTGGGGCCGCTGGCCCATCCGCCCTTGTCGGACTCGGTGCCGTCGGAGAGGTGCCACAGCGTGCTCGCGTGCTCGCTGTACTCCTCGTCGAACAGGTCGTCGGGGGCGATGGTGCCCTCCAGTCCGTCGGCCTTCAGTTCCTCGATGCCCTTGAGCCACAGGTTCTGATGGAAGGTGTCGCGAGCGAGGTTGAAGCGCAGCATCGCCTTCACCCCGGGATCGTCGGTCATGTGCCACAGTCGCGCCGTCTGCACCCGCCCCTGCGCCTCGGCTGTCACGTTCGCGTGGAAGTCGGCGAGCAGGTTGCCGCTGTGGGTGATGTATCCGCTGTTCCAGGGCACACCGTTGCTGTCTGCCAGGCGTGGGCCACCGCCGGAGAAGATCGCCTGAGTCGGGTCGGTGCCGCCGAGGACCGCGGCGACCACGGGATCGCCGAGGGCGTTGGCGGTGGAATCGGTGACCGGTGCGCCCTCGAGCAGACGGGCCACCATCGTGGCGATCATCTCCACGTGACCGATCTCCTCGGTCGCGATGTCCATGATCATGTCCTTGTACTTGCCCTTCATGCGGCAGTTCCAGCCCTGCATGAGGTACTGCATCGTCACGGTCATCTCACCGTAGGCGCCGCCGAGCAGCTCCTGGAGTTTGCGTGCGTAGACGGGGTCGGGCTTCTCGGGTTTGACGTCGAACTGCATGTAGTCGGTGTGGCGGAACATGATTCCCCTGACAGTCGTGGTGGACGATGGAGCGGGTCGGCCAGCGGCCGCGAGAGTGACGACGACCGGTCTGCGGGCAGCATCGATCGCAGTGGCCGCGCAGTCAGCGGACCCCTGTCGTCAACGAGCGTTCTTTGTTCCCAAGACGATTCGCGGCCACGTGAGGGGCCGAACCTGCCCAGCGGCGGCGTGCGAGATCATCCGAGTCACGTCGCGGCGGGTGTTTTCACCACGGCGTCGGGGGCAGTGTGCCCGGGTTCCGGCATTTCAAACCCAACCGTCCACAACACGTGCGCCCGGCCTGTGGGGGTACAGGCCGGGCGCAGTGTGGTCGGGTCGATGTCCGTTCGGGTGGATGGTCTCTCGGATCAGACGTTCTCGAGCATCGGCGCACGCAGCAGTTCCTCGGGGACGCCGAAGGCGTCGACCAGCGAACGTGCGTGCGGGCGCAGTTCCTGACACAGCTCGTTCACACCGCGCCGGACCGCCTTGGCCCGCTCCACCGAGATGTGCCGGTGCATCATGAACCAGGACAGGTCGGCTTCGAGCGCGGAGTACACGAACAGGTCGCACACCTTGCCCAACAGTTCTGCAGCAGAACGTGAATCACAGTTCTCGATCGCCTCGACGAACGCTTCGAGCACCACCCGCTCGATGTGCGCGTGCCCGACCTTCAGCAGGTGGTCCTGCGCGTTGTTGAAGACGTCGAAGGCGTCGTTCTCGTCGTCGAGCGCACGTCGCAACCGCTGCGCACACGTGCGCACCAGGTGGTCCTCGCGGTTGCGAAACAACCGGATCTGCGTGCTCCGGTCGGTGAGCGCCGACTTCTCGGTGTCCTCGTCGGAGCTATCGAGCAGCGTCTGCACCACCTGGCGGACGGCGGTCTTCTCGGCGACCACGTCGCGCGCCATCCCGGCGATGAAACGGACCCATCCGCCCGCCGAAAGGCCCTGCACGTCATCGGAATACGACGACAGCAGTTCCTTGGCGATGAGCTGCATCATGATCGTGTTGTCACCCTCGAAGGTGGTGAACACATCGATGTCGCCGCGGATGATCGAAAGCTGGTTCTCGTCCAGGTATCCCGCGCCGCCGCAGGCCTCGCGGCTGACGTTGATCGAATGTGAGGCGTGCCAGGTCGCGTAGGCCTTGAGGCCTGCGGCCTGTCCTTCCAGCTGGCGTTGCCGGCCGGCGTCGGAATCGTCCGGCGCCACCGACTGGACCTCGTGCAGTTCGGCCACGATCTCGTTCTGGGTGAACGCGATGGCGTACGACTTCGCGATCAGGGGCAACAGCTTTCGCTGGTGGCCCAGGTAGTCCATGACGGTGATCTCGTCGGTGGCGTCGGGCGCCTCGAACTGCTTGCGGATCAGGCCGTAACGGGTGGCGAGGGTCAATGCCTTGCGGCCCGCCGCACCCGCGGTTGCGGCCACGCTCACGCGTCCACGGATGAGGGTGCCGAGCATCGTGAAGAAGCGACGGTTGATGTTCTCGATCGGCGAGCTGTAGCTGCCGTCCTCGGCCACGTCGGCGTAGCGGTTGAGCAGGTTCTCCGCCGGGACCCGCACGTTGTCGAACATGATGCGGCCGTTGTCGACACCGTCGAGACCGCCCTTGTGGCCGCAGTCGCTGGTGGTGATGCCGGGCAGATCGTTGCCGTCCTCGTCGCGGATCGGCACGACGAAGCAGTGCACGCCACGTCCCTCGGGCTCCTCGTCGGGACCGCCGGTGATCAGCTGGGCGAAGACCGCGGCGAAGCGGGCGTGTTCGGCCGCCCCGCCGATGTAGTCCTTGCGCGACGACGGGGTGGGGGAGTGGATGACGAATTCGCGGGCGTCGCGGTCGTAGGTGGCCGTGGTCTCGATGGCCTGCACGTTGGAGCCGTGACCGGTCTCGGTCATCGCGAAGCAGCCCAGGATGTCCATGTTGATGATGCCCGGTACGTACTTGTCGTGGTGGCGCTTGGTGCCCAGGTTCTCCACGGCACCGCCGAACAGCCCCCACTGCACGCCGGCCTTCACCATCAGCGACAGGTCGGCATATCCGAGCATCTCGATGGCGGTGATGGAGGCGCCGATGTCGCCGGTGCCGCCGTGGTCGGACGCGAAGCCGGCCGCAGCAAAGCCCTGCGACGCGAGTTCGCGCATCACCTCGAGGGTGTGGGCGCGTGCCTCCTCCAGCGTGCGGGAGGGGTCGGGCAGCAGATCGGCTCGGTTGGAGTTCTCGCGGACCGTTTCCCGGGTGGCACGCCAGCGTCCGTCGAGGACGAACCGGAGGTTGTCGACGAGCAACGCCCGTTCGTCGGCCGACAGTTCGTCGTCGGCGGAGACTTCGGCCGGGGCGACCGGATCATCGACGGTTGGTTCCTTGGCGATCGGAGTGGGTCGCGACGGGGTGGGACTCTCAGTGGGAGTTGCCATGGATCCACCGTACGTAGTGCACCGGGCTCCGTCCCACATTTTGTGGTGCCCGCTATCCGCGCGGTGCGTGCACCGATCCGGTCACGGTGTCGGGCTCGAACCCCCTCTTCGGAGGGTGCAGGCGTTTCGATGTGATCAGTACCCTAGATCGCCGTCGCACGTACGGGCCGTCACAACCTCGGGCCCGGTCGCACGGTCGCGAGAAAACGGAGGAACGATGTCGGTCTCCACGCCCGATGCATTTGCGACGGGCACGGGCCCGTCGACCACGGAATGGGGCGGGGCCAACCGCTCCGAACTGAGCCCGCTGCGCTTCCTGGAGCGTTCGGCGGCGGTCTTCCCCGACCGCGCGGCGATCCTCTACGGGCAGCGTCGACTCACCTACGCCGAGTTCGCCGACCACGTGCAGCGCCTCGCTCGCGTCCTTGCCACGAAGATCCACTCGGGGGACCGCGTGGCCTACCTGGCCCCCAACATCCCGGAGATGCTGATCGCGCACTACGCGGTGCCGCTCGCCGGGGGCGTCCTCGTCGCACTCAACTCGCGGCTCGCCGGACCCGAGTTGGTCTACATCCTCCAGCACTCCGGGGCCAAGGCCCTCTACTTCGACGCGGAGTTCCGCGACACCGTCTCTGCGATCATCGGGCAGGTGCCCGAGGTCGAGACGGTCGTCGAGATCGCCGACCCCGAGTTCGGTGTGACCCCCGGTCCCGTCGTCGACGCCGGCATCGACGGCCTCGTCTCCTACGACGACCACCTGACCGCCGCCGACGACCTCGATCCGGCGCCGATCGCCTGGACGGTCGACGATGAAAACGCGATCATCTCGATCAACTACACGTCGGGAACCACCGGTAAACCCAAGGGCGTCATGTACACCCACCGGGGTGCCTACCTGAACTCCTTCGGGGAGACCTTCCACAACCAGTTCACCGGGTCGTCGCGCTACCTGTGGACGTTGCCGATGTTCCACTGCAACGGCTGGTGCACGCCGTGGGCGGTGACCCACGCCGGTGCCACCCACGTCTGTCTGCGGGCCGTCCGCGCGGACGCCATCTGGGACGCCATCGACGATCTCGGCGTCACCCACATGTGTGGTGCGCCGACGGTCTGCACCACCATCGTCGGCTCGCCGCGGGCGCATCTTCTGAACCGTCCGCTGCACATCACCACCGCGGGTGCGCCGCCGTCGCCGACCGTGATCGGTGCCCTCGAGGCGATCGGCGTGACCGTGGTCCACGTGTACGGCCTCACCGAGGTGTACGGCCCGTACACCATCTGTGAGCATCAAGAAGCCTGGAGCGCACTGGAACCCGCCGACCGCGCTGCGAAGCTCGCCCGCCAGGGCGTGGGGATGGTGCAGGCCGAGACGGCCCGCGTGGTGGTGCCCGAGCAGGTGCCGCTGGTCGATGTACCCGCCGACGGCGAGACCATGGGCGAGATCGTGCTGCGCGGCAACAACGTGATGGCCGGATACTTCCGCGACGCGGACGAGACCCGAAAGGCCTTCGCGGGCGGCTGGTTCCACACCGGCGACCTCGGCGTCATGCATCCCGACGGTTACATCCAGCTCCGCGACCGCGCCAAGGACATCATCATCTCGGGCGGTGAGAACATCTCCACCATCGAGGTCGAGCAGGCGCTGGTGAGTCACGACGCCGTCGTCGACGTCGCGGTGATCGGTGTACCGGACGAGAAGTGGGGAGAGCGACCGCGTGCCTACGTCCTGTTGCAGCCGGGTGCGACGCTGACCGGCGAGGAGCTCATCGAGCACGGTCGTCGACTGCTCGCCGGCTACAAGGTGCCGCGCGACATCATCTTCGCCGACGAACTCCCCCGTACCCCCACCGGCAAGGTCCTGAAGGGCGAGCTGCGTGACCGTGCCCGCGCCGAATAGGGCGTCGCAGCAACCCAATCCGAGTCGAAAATCGGCCACTGCTCGGGACCTCGCGGGCAAACGGTCGCGTCTCGGGCCGCGTCGTGGATTCCGGGCGGACGCCGGCCTCGACGTGAGCCCGCGGCCGACCGGTGCATTCGGGCGCCGGGAACATCGTTCGGCCGGCTACTGATTCGGGTGGTGCGCCCGTGCGGGCGCTCATGTGGTGATACTTGACCCATGTCAGTTGCCGATGTCGACAGCGCGGGTTTCCGCATGCGCGTCGTCGCCGAGTCGATCCGGCTGTTCAGCGAACACGGCTACGAGTCGACGACGGTCGAGCAGATCGCGTCGGCCGCCGGGATGTCCCGTCGCACCTTCTTCCGGCAGTTCGGGTCCAAGGAGGACGTGATCTTCGCCGATCACGAGTCCCTGCTGGGTCAGGTCGACGACACCCTGGCGTCGTACGTCGGGGATCCCTGGTCGGCGGTGTGTGCTGCGGCCGAGGTGGTGTTCCGGCACTTCGAACGGGACCGCGATCTGGCCGTCCGGCGCGCCCAGGTGGTGCAGGAGGTCCCGGCGCTGCGTGATCGCGAGCTCGTCACCACCTACCGCTACCAGGGCGCCTTCGAGGAGTTCCTGCGTCGGCGACTGCCCGACGAGCCGCCGGTGCACATCGTGGCCTACGTCGCGGCGATCACCGGCACCCACAACTATCTGCTCCGGCAGATGATCCGCGGTGACGCCGACGCGACCCTCGAACGCCTGCGCCGCGAGCTCGCCCGGATCGCGGTGGCACTCGGTGCCCGAGGCTCGGTGGGCGGTGCCGTGGGCGATCCCGAGCTGCAGCAGCAGCAGGTCACCGTCGTGACCTATCCGGCCGGGACGTCGCCGGACGAGGTGGCCCGTCGTGTGGCCGATGAGCTGCGAAAACCCTGAGCATCTGGGGCGGGTTCGGGACAACGCCGGACCCGGCGAGGAGAATCGATGAGGTGGGTCGCATTCCTGCTGTGTCGCCGCGCGTTGACATGGCACTGAGTGCCGTGATGCACTGGTAAGTAACCACCAATTTGGCACCCCGTGCCGTGAGGAGTTGTCATGGGTTTCGGAAATCCCGACTTCGACGTCTTCCAGCTTCCGGAGGAGCATGTCGCTCTGCGTGAGGCGATCCGCGCGCTCTCCGAGAAGGAGATCGAGCCGCACGCCGCCGACGTCGACGAGAACTCGCGCTTCCCGCAGGAGGCCCTCGACGCGCTGAACGCATCGGGCTTCAACGCCATCCACGTCCCCGAGCAGTTCGGCGGCCAGGGCGGCGACTCGATCGCAGCCTGCATCGTCATCGAAGAGGTCGCCCGCGTGTGTGCCTCGTCGTCGCTGATCCCCGCCGTCAACAAGCTCGGCACCATGGGCCTGATCCTCAACGGCTCGGACGAGCTGAAGCAGCAGGTGCTGCCCGGCATCGCCTCCGGCGAGGCCATGGCCTCGTACGCGCTGAGTGAGCGCGAGGCCGGTTCCGACGCCGCCGGCATGAAGACCCGCGCCCGCAAGGACGGCAACAACTGGGTTCTCAACGGCTCCAAGTGCTGGATCACCAACGGCGGCAAGTCGACCTGGTACACCGTCATGGCGGTGACCGACCCGGAGAAGAAGGCCAACGGCATCTCCGCGTTCATGGTCCACAAGGACGACCCCGGCTTCACCGTCGGCCCGCTGGAGAAGAAGCTCGGCATCAAGGGTTCGCCCACCGCGGAGCTGTACTTCGAGGACTGCACCATCCCGCTCGACCGCATCATCGGCGACGAGGGCACCGGCTTCAAGACCGCCCTGCAGACCCTCGACCACACCCGCCCGACCATCGGCGCCCAGGCCGTCGGCATCGCGCAGGGTGCGCTCGACAAGGCCATCGAATACGTCAAGGACCGCAAGCAGTTCGGCAAGCCGATCAGCTCGTTCCAGGGCGTCGAGTTCATGATCGCCGACATGGCGATGAAGGTCGAGGCCGCGCGCCTCATGGTCTACACCTCGGCCGCCCGCGCCGAGCGCGGTGAGAAGAACCTCGGCTTCATCAGCTCGGCGTCGAAGTGCTTCGCCTCCGACGTCGCCATGGAGGTCACCACCGACGCCGTCCAGCTCTTCGGCGGCGCCGGCTACACCCGCGACTTCCCGGTCGAGCGCATGATGCGCGACGCCAAGATCACCCAGATCTACGAGGGCACCAACCAGATCCAGCGCGTCGTCATGAGCCGCGCGCTGCTGCGCTGATCACCCACACCGCTGGTTGAGCCGCGTCGAAACCAACGCGATTCGCCCCGTCGGCTTGTGCCGGCGGGGCGTTTTCGTTCCCGCGGAGCCGTTTCCCTCCCGCTGATTAGATCCGACAAGCGGGAGGGAAACAGGTTGGGCGGGAGGGAAACCTGCACGCGGAGAGTGGTCGCGGCTTGGCTCACACCGCGGCGAGACTCACGGCCGGGGTGTACTTTTCCCGCCGAATACGACGCGGCGGAATGCGCCGGCGCTTGAGTGCCTTGACCCCCGCCTCGACCATCGCGGGTGGGCCGCAGAGATAGGCGGCGTGATTCCGGCAGGACGGAAGGTCCTCCATCATCGCGTCACCGACGTATCCGGTTCGCCCGGGCCACTGTTCGCGACTCAGGCACGGGATGTACCGGACAGCGGGATAGGTGGTCGCAAGTCCTTCCCAGAAGTCGACGTCATAGAGCTCGGCCCGGGTGCGGACGCCGTGGTAGACGTGGATCTCACGTTCGGGGTCGTCCTGAAGCGCTGCCCGGGCGATGGCCTTCAGCGGAGCCAGGCCGGTCCCGCCGACCAGCAGGACCAACCCGACGCCGGACTCCTCCGGCTCGTAGCAGAAATCGCCCCACGGGCCGGACATCGTGACCGGGTCGCCGACGTCCAGAGACTCGAAGATCCAGCCCTCCGTCGCCAACCCGCCGGGCTGTCGCCGGATGTGGAACTCGAGCTTGTCGGGTTCGCTCGGCGGATTGGCCATCGAATACGGCCGTGTCTCAACGGTTCCCGGCACCGTCAGCTCGACGTACTGGCCGGCCGTGAACTCCAGCGGCTCGTCGAAGAGTACCGTCACCGACACGGTGTCGTCGGCAATCGAAGTGACGGCACCGACGGTTCCGGCGATGTCGCGCAACACATGTCGTGGTGAGCCCGTTTCTTCGGCCGGCGGGTCGATGACGACGTCGGAGGCGGGCGTGGTCTGGCAGGAGAGCACGAAACCCTGTTCCTGCTCGGCGATCGACAGCACCGTGTCCGGGGCCGGTGGGTGGTCGACGGTTCCGCGCACGACGCGCACCTTGCAGGTGCCGCAGGTTCCCTGGTTGCACGAGTTCGGGACCCACACCCCGTTGCGCAGGAACGCATCGAGCATCTTCTGGTCCGGTCCCCACTGCACCGACGACTTCCCGGCCTCGACCGTGAAGGTGTCTGAGCTGCACATGATGATCACACCTCCCAGGTGGTGTGCAGCGAGGTCGGGCCGCGGAAGCCCCAGCCCCAGAACTCGACGTCGGAGCCGGTGTCGCGCTCGAGGTTGGGGATTGCCTCGAGCAGTTCTTCGAGCCCGATCCGGCAGACCTGATTGGCGAAGTAGATACCCGCACATGCGTGGTTGCCGGCGCCGAATGCCAGGTGCCGCAGCGGGGGTCGGGTGAGGTCGAATTCCGAGGGGGCGTCGTAGACGGCGTGGTCGTGGTTGGCCGAGCCGTAGGACATCAGCACCACTGATCCCTCGGGGAGTTCGACCCCGGCCACCTCCACGTCCTTCGTGCTGATGCGGGCGGTCGCCGACCAGATCGGCGAGGTCCACCGCATGCCCTCCGAGATGGCGCGGGGGATCAGGGCGGGCTCGTCGATGACTCGCTCGAGCTGGTCCGGTGGATTGAACAGCCCGACGAGCGTCGAGCCCATCGCGTGCCCGGGCTCCTGCATGGCGCCGAGGAGATAGACGTAGAGGGTCGGGTAGATGTACTCGCGGTCGCGGGTCTGACCTTCGGGCATGCCGTCGTGCAGCCAGTGGGAGATCGCGCTGTCGTCGGGGTTGACGATCCAGTTGTCGAGCAGGGGGTCGACGATGGAGCGGATCTCCTCCTTGGCGGCATCGGCCTCGGCGAATCCCTCGGGGTTGGTGAACGCGCCGTTCTCGTCGACGCCCGCATTGGTGAACGAGTTCGACAGCTTGTGGAACCATTCGCGCAGCTTGTCCGAGCTGACCGAGTGCAGTCCGAGCAGGTCGCCGAGAGCGCGGACGCTGACGGGCTCGCAGTACTGGGCGATGAGTTCGGCACGCCCGGTGTCCTCGAACTCGCTCAGGTAGCGGCGCGCGATCGGGCGGACCAGATCGTCGATCCAGCGGTCGACCTCCTGTGGCTGCAGGGCGGGATCGACCATGGAACGGAGGTCGTCGTGGATCGGTCCGTTGACACCGATGACGGCAGGGTGGCCGAATGTGCGTCCGCCGGCCTTGGTGATGACGGCCTCGAAGTCGGGGCTGGTGGCGATCGAGCGGCAGATGTCGGCCGTGGTGGCACGCAGACCAGTGATTGGGAGGCGGCACACCGGGCCATCGAGCAGGTGTACTTCCCGCATGAGCTGACCGCGCTGTCGTCGCCCGACCACCTCGAGCTGAATCTGCAGACCGTCGACCTGGGCCCGGTCACAATCGGCCGGCTGAACTGGGGAACCGAGGTGTCGATCGCCTGCGACTACCCCGACGCCTACGAGATCAACATCCCCGTCAGTGACGTCCTGGAGTCACGCGCCGGGTCGGTCCGCACGACGTCGGAGGCCGGGCAGGCCACCGTGTTCGCCGCCGACCGGCCGTCCCTCATCACCCGATGGTCTGCCGACTGCCAGGTCGTCGGGGTGAAGTTCGACGCCGAATACCTCGAGCGTGAGGCCGATCGGGTCCGGGCCGCCCCACTTCGCTCGAGACTTCTCCTCCCGGACCAGATCGACCTCAGCGGGCCCGACGAGAAGTCGTGGTTCGCGCTCGTCCGCGCGCTCACAGCGCAGCTTCGGGAACCGGCCGACCTGCTTGCGAACCCCCTGCTTGCGAACCCCCCTCGTCGGTCCGCAACTCGCCAGTGCGGTCAGCAGCGCGTTTATCCTGGCGGTCTCACCGGAGGAGGCCGGTACCGGCCTGCGACCGCGGATGGTGAAGCGGGTCCTCGACGCGTTGCACGACGATCCGGCTCGCGACTGGCGGCTGGCAGACATGGCCGAGGTCGACGGATCGAGCCTGCGGCGACTGCAGGAGGGTTTCGCCGAGCATGTCGGCGCCACCCCCACGGAGACGCTGCGCGACATTCGTCTGAGTCGGGCACGCGCCGACCTGACGTCGTCGGATGATTCCGGAACTGTCGCCGAAGTCGCTGCGCGGTGGGGATTCTCGAGTGCGAGCAGGTTCGCTGCCGCTTACCGGAAGAGGTATGGGATCGCGCCGTCGGAGCATCGTCGTCGGTGAGCCGGACGCCCAGTTCGGCACGAATCCCGTTCCCGCGGAGCCGTTTCCCTCCCGCTTATTGGATCCGCTGACTGCCAGCCTGGTCGTGAGACAGAAGGTCGGTGTCGGTGGGGAGACGGTACGTCGGTGGGCCGTGCAGCGCAGGTCGATGCCGGCGCCCGCTCCGGGACCACCTCGAAGGAGTCCGCCGAGATCAAGCGACTCAAGGCGGAGAACAAGCTGTTGCGAGAGGACGTTGCCATTCTGAAAGCGGCGACAACTTTCTTCGCGGGGGAACTCGACCCCCGCAACCGACGATCGTGACGTTCATAGATCAGATGCGCGCCAACGGTTTTGCGGTCGAGTCGATCTGCCGGGTTCTGCGCGAGCAGGGCTGCATGATTGCCGCACGAACCTACCGGGCATGGCGCACTCGCGCTCCCGCCACTCGTACCGTCTCCGATGCCCACGTCGTCGATGCGGTGCGCAACGTAGTCTGGCGCACCGATGACGACGGCCGGCGGAAGATGACTCCGGAGGGCCTCTATGGGCGGGTTAAGATGCACGCCCATAGACACCCGACAACACTGCCTGGGGTGTCCTATGGCGCGGTCGATCGAGCGATGAAGGTGTTAGGCCACAATGGAATTCGAAGGCCCAAGGGAGTTCGGACGACGGTCAGGTCCGCCGATGGTGTACGCGCGGAGGATCTGGTGAACCGACAGTTCAGTGCCGCCGAACCGAACCGGGTCTGGGTGACCGATTTCACGTACTGCCGGACATGGGCTGGGTGGGTGTACGTGGTGTTCATCATCGACGTGTTCTCCCGTCGAATCGTGGCGTGGTACGCATCGACATCGAAGACGGTGGAGCTGGTGACGGTCCCGCTTCGGATGGCACTGTGGCAGCGCAAACGAGAGGGACATCCGGTGAAAGCTGCTGAGCTGATACATCATTCAGATGCCGGAAGTCAGGGCGGATTCAACTGGTCGTCGCAACACCATGATCATGGAGGTGTTCGCGGTGGCTACGGCGGACTGGAGTTGGA
>NZ_WXYI01000028.1:0-21012 GCF_009872315.1 Gordonia sp. YY1
TCCACACCTCACTCGGAGGTCTTCCCTATGTCACGCCGACTCGCCGAACCCCGTACCTAACGTCCCGGGTCAGTACACCTAGGCGGCCAACCTCTTCGCCTGCCTCGCTCGTTGCGATCAGATCACAACACCTGTCCCTCCAGTCACATCTGCCCCATACTCGACAGGTCGACCGATCGCCGACGAGGGGATGCCGCATGCAACGACGCCGAACACTGACCGGGGCCGCGGGTGCGGTCGGAGCGTCCCTCGTCGCGCTTGCGCTCATCCCGGGTGTTCCGTCGGCGCTCGCCGACGACGACACCGCGCGCATCGTGTCGACGACGGCGTTCGACGGCCGCGAGCGACTCGAGGTCTGGTCGCCGTCGATGGGCCGCGAGATCACCGTCGACGTGCAACATCCGGCGGGTGACACCAAACGGCCCACGCTGTACATGCTCGACGGCGCCGAAGCCCACGACGAGGAGTCGGGCTGGTACGCGATGACGGATCTGCAGAAGCTGGCCGCCGGCGAGAAGCTGACGGTCGTGACGCCGGTCGGCGATCCGCACAGTTATTACACCGATTGGCGCACAGTCGATCCCGGTGTCGGCAAGAAGTACATGTACGAGACGTTCCTGACCGAGGAACTGCCCCCGCTGATAGACGATGAGTTCGACGGCAACGGGCGCAACGCCATCGCCGGGGCATCGATGGGCGGGGTCGCGGCACTGACCCTCGCGACCCGACGGCCCGCGCTGTACAGCGGAGTGGCGGGTTACAGCGACTGCGCCAACATCTCGAGCCCGCAGAACCAGCTGCTCACCCGGTGGGACGTGAGCCGCGGCGGCGGCGATGCGACCAACATGTGGGGCCCGTTCGGCGATCCGGAGTGGAGCGCGCACGATCCCTATGTGAACGCGGAGAAGCTCCGCGGCAAGACCATCTACATGTCGTCGGGCAACGGGGTCCCCGGCCGGTACAACAACCTGGTCGCCGACCCGATCGGCGAGACCGTCCAGGGCATCATCGGCGAGTTCGGCAGCTGGTCCTGCACCGGACAGATGAGCAACCGCCTGTCCCGGCTCGGCATCCCCTACACCACCAACCTGCGGCCCAGCGGAACCCACAAATGGGGGTACTGGAAGGACGAGCTGCACGTGTCCTGGCCGATCCTGATGCGCTCGGTCGGATTGCGCTGACATCCCGCCGGCCGAGTAGGTCCGAGGCGCCAGCCGAGGACCGTATCGAGGTCACGCCGGCCGCGGGATCGCAGCCGACACACTCTGTCCGATCCACGCCGGCACCTCTCGGGCGACCTCCGCCGGGGCGGTGATCTCGGCACGATCGGTGCTCAGCGCGTACCGCCAGTCGATGTCGCCGCGCCAGATCTCGGTGAGGGTTCTCAAATCGGTCGCGACGGTGGCGTCGACCTCGTAACCGGGATCGAAGTCACACACCTGCGCGTCGTCCCCCGAGACCACCAGATACCAGGTGCGCGCCTTGCCGATCACATCGCGAAACATGAACTGCACCACGGTTCGACGGCGCGGCCATTGATCGACCGGGACGGTCCGGCGCATGTCCCACATCAGCAGGTGCGGATCGAGATCGGCGTCTCCGAGATCGCCGACCCAGCGAATCCCCCACGCACTCAACGCCTCCACCACCGTGGTCAGTTCCTCACCCATGTCCGTTAGTGAGTACACCGAACGACCACCGACCTCGGACCGGCGGATGACTCCGGCCCGCTCCAGATTGCGCAGCCGCTTGGTGAGCAGCGCCGGCGACATCTTCGGGACGCCGCGTCGTAGTTCGTTGAAATGACGACTGCCCAGCAGCATTTCGCGAACGATCAGGATCGTCCAGCGCTCGTCGAGGAGCTCCATGGCCTTGGCGACCGGGCAGAACTGTCCATACGACGTCATCGCATCCTCCCTTGCGTCGATGAATCCAAGTACACACCCGCCGCACCACGATGACCAGTACAGAATGTGAACCGGAGTCGGTACAGATGTTGGCCTAGAGGGAAGTCGCCCCGACGGCGGAAGCTCGTGGTGTCCGGATACGAACATCGACACGACCACGACGAGGACACATCATGACCACGACCCAGCCCACGCCGTTCGACGCCGAGATCAAGGCGCGCCATCGCAAACTGTGGGCGGCGGGCGACTATCCCGCCGTCGCCGACCTGATCACCCCGCTCGGCAGGCGACTCGTCGACGCGCTGCACATCAAGTCCGGCGAGAAGGTCCTCGACGTCGCGGCCGGGGCCGGCAACGTCGCGGTGCCCGCGGCCCGGGCCGGTGGACACGTCGTCGCGACCGACCTCACGCCCGAGCTGCTGGAGACCGGCGAATCGCGACACGGCGATCTGGGCATCACCTGGCGCACCGCCGATGCCGAGGACCTCCCGTTCGACGACGACGACTTCGACATCGCGACGTCCTGCGTCGGCGTCATGTTCGCGCCGAATCACCAGAAGTGCGCCGACGAACTCGTCCGCGTTGTACGACCCGGCGGACGGATCGGTCTGATCAACTGGACGCCAACGGGTTTCATCGGTGAGCTGTTCGGCGTGATGAAGCCGTACGCACCACCGCCGCCGCCCGGAGCGCAGCCCGGCCCGCTGTGGGGCAGCACCGACCACATGCGCTCCCTCTTCGGCGACCGAGTGACCGATCACCGGTTCACCACCACGACGGTGAAGATCGACGAGTTCTCCGACGGCGCCGCGTTCCGGGACTTCTTCAAGGCTTACTACGGCCCGACGATCGTGACCTACCGGAACATCGCCGACGACCCGACCCGCGTCGCCGAACTCGACACCGCCATCGCCGAGCTCGCCGACCGCTACTTCACCGACGGCCACATGGAGTGGGAGTACCTGCAGGCGGTGCTCACCGTCGTCTGACCCCGCCCTCGCAGAGTCACTCGGCGTATTCGACGACGAGCGGCGCGTGATCCGACAGCCGCAGTTCGGGCGCGGGTTCCTTGTCGACCTCGACCCGCTGCGCCCGACGCGCGAGTCCGGGTGTCGCGAGGTGGTGGTCGATCCGCCAGCCGACGTCCTTGACGAAGGACTCCCCCGCCCAGCTCCACCAGGTCAGCGGCCCCGGTCGGTCGCCGTGCAGCGCACGCACCACGTCGACGAGGCGGCGCGGACCGGTGATCTCACCGAACCACTCCCGCTCCTCGGGCAGGAAGCCCTCCATCTTGCGAGCGGCGCGCCAGTTGGTGACGTCGTGTTCGAGATGGGCGACGTTGAGGTCACCGAGTAGCAGGAACTCCCGCCCGGCGCGTTGTGCCGCGAGCCGGTTGCGCTGCAGTTCGCGGGCGAACCCCGCCAGGAACCGTTGCTTGCGTGCATGTTTGGCGCCACCGTCGGGCTTCTCCCGCATCGAGCCGGGCCGCTGCAACTCCGCGGGCAGACCTCCCTTGGGTAGGTAGATGTTGGCGACGGTCAGCGGCCGGTCGGCCAGATCGACCTCGACGTACCGCCCCTCGTGTGCGAAAGCGTTCAGCCCGCGTGCCTTCGGCGGATGGGTCAGCCAGGTGCGCACCGCGGCAGGTGCCGTGCGCGTCAGGATCGCCACCCCGTTTCGTCCCGGGATCGTGCCGACGTCGATCGCTGCGGTGTAACCGGCGAACTCCCCGACGTCGTCGGCACCGCACCGCAGTTCCTGTAGGCCGGCCACGTCCGGGTTCCGCCGGATCAGCCAGTCGTCGAACCCGCGGCGCCGTGCCGCCCGAATCCCGTTGACGTTGAACGACGCAACGGTCAGGCCGGTGTCGCACACTCTCCCGCCCTCAGACATCGCGAACGTTCATCGGGGTCAGCGACGGCCGTTTGGGTTCACGGCCGTCGCCGAGGGAGACCCCGCGGAACTTGCGGATCAGCCATGGCGTGAAGAACTCCACCGCCCACCGGGTGTCACCGGCCAGGGCGGCCACCCGGTGCGGTGCCCGAGCGGGTGGCAGTGGGCTGCCCCAGTCTGCGGTGCTGTCGGGCAGACCGAGGGCGTGCGCGGCAGCGTCGGCGAACCGCTCATGTCCGAACGGCGAGGCGTGCAGGCGGTCCGACGACCACGACCGCGGATCGGTCAGCACCGGTGCAGCATGGAGGTCGACGAGGAGAAAGCCGTAGGTCGCGGCGAACCCGCGATTCATCTCGTTGAGCTCCAGCAGCCGGGCTTCCTTGCGGGCGGCGAACGGGATGGTGCGGACGATGTTCGGGAAGGTCGACACGATGACCGTGGCGCCTGAATCCGCGAGCCGGCGATAGATCGTGTCGAGGTCTTCGTGCACCTGGGTGAGGTCGGAGCGGCCGATCACGTCGTTCATGCCGAGCGGTGCGGCGATGAGGTCCGGTCGCAGGGCCAGCGCCGGCTCGAGTTGATCTTCGAGAACCTGCCGCGTGCGTTTCCCGCGGATGGCCAGGTTGGCGTACTGCAGATCCGGGTTGAACGCCGCCATCCGCTCGGCGAGGCGGTCGGCCCAGCCGCGGAACTCCCACTCCGGGTGAGGGTCTCCCAGACCCTCTGTCTGACTGTCACCGATGGCCACGAAACGCGAGTACTGCACGGCGAAGATGATAATCCGCCGCCCCATCGGCCCTCTTGGCGGAAGCGGAGGGATTTGAACCCCCGGTGGTTTTACCCACGCTCGCTTTCAAGGCGAGTGCATTCGGCCGCTCTGCCACGCTTCCCTGAGAGGAAAGAGTACGTGAGGCTCTCCCGCGCAACATGACAGGCCCGACCCGATTCCCGCGGACGATCACGTCGCTGTGGAACCATCGACAGGGTGAAAGCCATCGTCGTCGAATCCGAGAACCTGTCCGTGCAGGACGTGCCCGATCCGTCACCGGCTGCCGGTGAGGTGGTGATCGACGTGGTGGCGGCCGGTGTCAACCGTGCCGACATCCTCCAGCGGGCCGGCAACTACCCGCCGCCGCCGGGTGCGTCGGAGACGCTCGGCCTCGAGGTGTCCGGCCGGATCTCCGCACTGGGTGACCAGGTGGCCGGCTGGGCGGTGGGCGACGAGGTGTGCGCACTCCTGGCCGGTGGCGGCTACGCGGAGAAGGTCGCGGTTCCCGCCGAGCAGGTCATGCAGGTTCCGCGGGGCGTCGACCTGGTGTCGGCGGCCGCGCTGCCCGAGGTCGCGTGCACCGTGTCGTCGAATGTCTTCGACACCGCGCACCTGAGCACGGGCGAACTGCTCCTCGTCCATGGCGGGTCGAGCGGCATCGGCACCCACGCGACGCAGGTCGCGCATGCGATGGGCGCCCGGGTCGCGGTCACCGCCCGCACCCAGGCCAAGCTGGACCGGTGCCGCGAATACGGCGCCGAGATCCTGATCGACTACACGCGTGACGATTTCGCGCAAATCCTGAAGGACAACGGCGGCGCCGACGTCATCCTCGACATCATCGGCGCCAAGTACCTGTCGTCGAACCTCAAGGCACTGAGCACCGACGGTCGTCTCGTGATCATCGGGATGCAGGGCGGCACGAAGGCCGAACTCCCCATCGGCCTGCTGCTCGCCAAACGCCTGTCGGTGATGGGCACCACGCTGCGCGCCCGCCCGGTTCACGGTCAGGGTGGCAAGGCCCACGTGGTGGCGGCGACGGTGGCCCGCACGTGGCCGTTGATCGAGGACGGGAAGGTCAAGCCGGTCGTCGACCGCACCTTCCCGCTCGCCGACGCGGCTGCCGCACACGACCACCTCAACAGCGGTGACGCCATCGGGAAGGTGCTGCTGACGGTCGGATAGGTCAGATCGCCCCCGGCGCGGACTCCTCGTCGGGGGCGTCGACCGCCGCCCTGATCTTGCGGAAGGCCGTCCCGAGCGCGGCGAACTCTTCGGGACTCATCGCGTCGACGACGAACTTCCGGATGACCCGGTCGCGGAGGTGGACGTGGGCGGCGAGCGTCTGGCGGCCCCGGTCGGTCAGCTGGACGAGTCGATGCCGGCCGTCGGTCTTGGATTCGAGACGTTCGACGTCGCCGACCTCGCTGAGCCGCGCGATCATGCGCGACACCGTGCTCACGCGCATGTGCACGGCGTCTGCGACCTCACTGACCCCCAGCTTCGGCGACAACTCGATCGCCTCCAGGATGCGGAGGTCCGACAGCGACAGCCCACGCTTCACGAACTCGTCGTTGACGCGCGCGAACAGCGCCCACCCCCCGTCGACGAGGTTGAGCCAGCTCTCGGCCTCGGCTGAGGTGAGTGACCGCGGAGGACCCGGGGCTCGATCTTCCTTCTTTCCCGACACAACAGGACAACCTACACTGGCATTAATTTGCTACGCGCAATAGTGAATACCGTGCGTAGCGGACTGTCCTCTGCTCAGGCGAGCGAACCAAGCGTCCGCACCAGGTGGTCGACCTCGTACGGCGTCGAATAAGGTGCGAGGCCCACCGTGACAGCACCCCCGAACTCCGGGGCACCCATCCGCACCAGCGCTCGGTTGGGGACGTCGGCGAGCGCGCACACGCCGTTGTCGGCGAGCCGGCGGACCACCTTGTCGGCACTGACGCCGTCGACCGTGAAGCTCACCAGCGGCACCCGGTTCTCCTCCGTGCCGACCACATTGACGTGGTTGAGCTGGGTCAACGTCGTGACCAGGTAATAGGTCAACCGTTGCAGGTACTCGTAGACGCCGTCGAGCGAGGTGACCAGGCGCCGGCGGCGTTTCCCGATACCGTCCTCGTCCAGCCCGGCGATGTGTTCGACCGAGGCCACCAGACCGGCCAGCATCGACCCCTGATGCGGTTCGGGTTCGAGCCGGGCCGGGCCCTTGGCACCGGGATCCATCGACATCAGTCGCAGGCGGTCGATGACGTGGGGTTCGCGGAACACCATCGCCGACATCCGCGGACCGCCCCAGCGCTCGGCGGACACCACGAGCACGTCGGCGCCCAGCTCATGGATGTCCAAGGACAGGTAGGGAGCGGCGTTGGTGGCGTCGACGACGAAGAGCGCGCCCGCACCGCGGACCAGCGGCGTGATCTCGCCGATGTCAGTGATCGCCCCGGTCGTCGACGAGGCCAGGGTCACCGCGACGACCTCGGTCTCGGGCGTGATGAGGTCGCCGAACTGCCACGCGGGCAGGGCGCCGGTCTCCACGTCCACCTCGGCCCACCGGATGCGGCCGGCATACCGTTCGGCGGCCCGTACCCACGGGACGATGTTCGGCTCGTCGTCCTGCCGGGTCACCACCACGTCGCCGCGCAGGAACGCGTGCGGTGAGAGGGCCTCGGCCAGGCAGGCCAGCAGGGAGTAGCGCGACGGTCCGATGACCACTCCCGCGGCGTCGCCACCGACGAGGTCGGCGATCGCGCGGCGGGCGCTGTCGGTGACCTCCGCGGTGGCACGGGCCGACGGGTACACCCCGCCGGGAGCCGCGGCCAGATGCCGGAAGCTGGTGGTCACCGCGGTGGCGACCGAATCCGGGACCTGCATCCCCGCCTGGGGGTCGAGGTGAATCCAGCCGTCGCCCAGCGATGGAATCAATCCACGCACATAGGCGACGTCGAAAGGCATGGCACGAGGATAGACGCCCGTCGTCGGGCCGATCATCGCGTCCGTCAAGTGCAGGGACTCGAACGATCGGCGTGCCCGAGAGGTCCCGGTCGGGGCGAATGGGCACAATGGAGACCATGGCAACGGATGGCACCCCAGGACCCGGTTCGATGCCCGGCCGCCCCTTTGGCGCCGGCGGCTCCGACGACGTGATCGTCGTGGGCGCAGGCGTGGACGAGTCGAAACCCGACGACGAGACGTCGGAGTCGTCGAGCCTCGCCGACATGGTCGAGCAGCCCGCCAAGGTCATGCGCATCGGCACGATGATCAAGCAGCTGCTCGAGGAGGTGCGTGCCGCTCCGCTCGACGACGCGTCGCGGAACCGGCTGCGTGAGATCCACCAGTCGTCCATCCGCGAACTCGAGGACGGTCTCGCCCCCGAGCTGCGCGAAGAGCTCGAGCGGCTCGCGCTCCCGTTCTCCGACGAGGGGACGCCGTCGGATGCCGAGCTACGGATCGCGCAGGCCCAGCTCGTCGGCTGGCTCGAAGGACTGTTCCACGGCATCCAGACGGCGCTGTTCGCCCAGCAGATGGCCGCGCGCGCCCAGCTCGAGCAGATGCGACAGGGCGCACTGCCACCGGGCATGCCCGCACCCGGCGGAGCGCACAGCAACAGCCCCGGACAATACCTCTGAGGCCAGTACCTCTGAACCGGTCGACTCCTATCGCGGGTACGCTGACTCCTCGTGTCAGCGGTAGTAGACGACGACGCGATACCCGCGCGTCCCGAGAGTTCTGAGTCACGCACGTTCGCGCGCGGCGTCAAGGACCTCCGTGACGGCCTCGCCAGCCGCGAACTGTGGCTTCACCTGGGGTGGCAGGACATCAAACAGCGGTACCGCCGCTCGGTGCTCGGACCACTCTGGATCGTCATCGCGACCGGCGTCACCGCGATCGCGATGGGACTGCTCTACGGCGAACTGTTCGGCATGGACATCAAGGTGTTCCTGCCGTACGTCGCGCTCGGGTTCATCTTCTGGAACTTCATCCAGAGCTCGATCCTCGACGGTGCGGAGGTCTTCTCGAAGAACGAGGGGCTGATCAAGCAGCTGCCGGCGCCGGTCAGCGTGCACGTCTACCGCGTCGTGTGGCGGGCGTTGATCATCTTCGCGCACAACGTGGTGATCATCGTCCTGATCTTCCTGATCTTCCCGCCGCCCCTCGACTGGACCGTGCTGCTGGTGATCCCCGCCATCGGCCTCTACGTGCTCAACGCGATCTGGGTGTCCATCGTCTTCGGCATCCTGTCGACGCGGTTCCGCGACATCGGCCAGCTCCTCACCACGGTGGTCCAGCTGGTGTTCTTCATGACGCCGATCATCTGGACCACGTCCAGCCTGGGGAGCGCGACGGGCGAGACGTCGTCGCGGTTGAAGCTCGTCGAGCTGAACCCGATGTTCCACTACCTGGAGATCGCGCGCGGACCGCTGCTCGGCGAGCCGGTGGAGTTCTACCACTGGGCCGTTGTGCTGGGCTGCACCGCGGTCGGCTGGATTCTGGGCATGCTGGTGATGCGCAACTACCGCGCCCGCGTGGCGTACTGGGTGTAGGGACGAGACTGATGGCCAGAAACAACAACCTCGGGGACAACCGGGTCCGCGTCGACACGTGGGACGCGTGCGTCGACTTCCCGATCTTCGACGCCAAGACGCGTTCGCTGAAGAAGTCGGTGCTCGGTGCGGCGGGCGGCGTGATCGGCTCCAACGCGTCGAACGTGGTGGTCGTCGAGGCGCTCAAGAACATCAATCTGCACCTCAAGCACGGCGACCGCATCGGGCTGGTCGGTCACAACGGTGCCGGCAAGTCGACGCTGCTGCGTCTGCTGTCGGACATCTACGAACCCACCCGTGGGGCGTGCCGGGTGCATGGCCGCGTGGCTCCGGTCTTCGATCTCGGCGTCGGCATGGACCCGGAGATCTCCGGCTACGAGAACATCATCATCCGCGGCATGTTCCTCGGCATGACCCGCAAGGAGATGCTGAAGAAGATCGACGACATCGCAGAGTTCACCGAGCTCGGCGATTATCTGCAGATGCCGCTGCGGACCTACTCCACGGGTATGCGCGTACGCATCGCACTGGGTGTCGTGACGTCGATCGATCCGGAGATCCTCATCCTCGACGAGGGCATCGGCGCAGTCGACGCCGACTTCATGCGCAAGGCCCGCGGTCGTCTGCAGTCGCTCGTCGAACGCTCCGGAATCCTGGTCTTCGCCAGCCACTCCAACGAGTTCCTCGCGCAGCTCTGCGATCGGGCGCTGTGGATCGACAAGGGCGAGGTCCGCATGGAAGGCGGCATCGAAGAGGTCGTCGGCGCCTACGAGGGCCCGGGGGCCGCGGCTCACGTCCGCGAGGTGATCGCGCAGGTCAAGGCCGACGCCGAGGGCACGGCTCAGTGACCCAGGTCCGGCCGGAGACGGTGATCGCGGTGGTGGTGACCCACCGCCGCGTCGAACTGCTCGCCGAATCCCTGGCCGTGGTGTCCGGACAGGACCGGCCCGTCGATCACCTCATCGTCGTCGACAACGCCGACGAACCCGAGGTCGCCGAACTCGTTGCGGCTCAGCCGGTTCCCACCACCTATCTCGGTTCGCAGCGCAACCTCGGCGGCGCTGGCGGCTTCGCGCTGGGTATGCTCCACGCACTCGCTCTCGGCGCCGACTGGGTCTGGTGCGCCGACGACGACGGGCGGCCCGACGGGCCGGCGGTGCTCTCGACGCTGCTCGACTGCGCGAAGCGTCACGACCTCGACGAGGTGTCACCGGTCGTCGCCAACCTCGACGATCCCGACACCCTCGCCTTCCCGCTGCGCCGCGGACTCGTGTGGCGCCGCAAGCGTTCTGAGCTCTTTTCCGACGCCGGGAGCGGAGCGAGCGGGTCGAATGTCGCCGACGGTGAAGCGCAAGAGGACGATCTGTTGCCCGGCATCGCCTCGCTGTTCAATGGCGCTCTGTTCTCGGCGGAGTGCCTCGAGCAGGTCGGCGTCCCCGACCTCCGGCTCTTCTTCCGCGGCGACGAGGTCGAGGTGCACCGGCGCCTGGTGCGTTCCGGTGTGAAGTTCGGGACCTGCCTGCGCGCCGGCTACCTGCATCCGGACGGGTCCGCCGAGTTCCGGCCGATCCTGGGCGGCCGCATGCACACCCAGTACCCGGACAACGACGTCAAGCGTTACTTCACCTACCGCAACCGCGGCTACCTGATGAGCCAGCCCGGCATGCGCAGGCTGCTCCCCCAGGAATACGCCCGCTTCGGCTGGTTCTTCCTTGTGCAGCAACGTGATCCGAAGGGGTTCGCCGAGTGGGTGCGACTCCGGGGGCTGGGCCGGCGGGAGCGATTCACGCGCCCCTGAGGCGCCCCCAGAATTGTTGAGGCAGTTGGTCCCGTATACCGAGACCAACTGCCGCAACTCTTCTAACGCCCGGCACGCGGGGTCATGCCGAGCGCGACCACGCCGCCGACCACCCCGATCGCGGCCAGCGCCCACCACGCCGACACGAAGGCGTCGCGCACGTCGTCGTAGATCACCGCGGTACCGACGATCGCGACGAACAGGCTGACTCCCAACGACATTCCGACCTGGCGGCTCATGTTGACGACCGCACTACCGGTGGCCGCCTGATGTGCCGGCAGATCGGCGGTCGCGGAAGACAGGATCGACGGCAGGGCGAACCCGGCACCGACGCCGCCGATGAGCCAGCCCGGTAGCATCTCGGTCGCGAAATCCGGGGTGGCGTCGACCGACAGCGCGACCATCGCGATCCCGACGGCGAACAGGACGCACCCGGCGGCCACGATGACACCCACCGGGACCCGTGAGCTGAGGCGGTCGGCGACGGCGGCGAAGATCGGGACCATCAGCGGTCCGGTGGACACGGCCAGCCCGGTGGCGATCGCCGAGAATCCCCAGACCTGTTGCAACCACAGGATGTTGGCGAGCAGAGCGCCGGCGAACGGGATCGAGAAGAGCAGCATGGCGATGTTGGCGGAGGAGAACGTGCGAATCCGGAGCAGTGCCGGATCGATGACCGGTTCGGCGTGGCGTCGTGAACTCAACACGAACCCGGCGAACGCCATCAGCGCCACGATCCACGCGCCGGTGATCCGGGGGTCCGACCATCCCCAATCGCTGCCCTGAACCAGGCCCAGGGTCAACGCCCCCACCGAGACCACCAGCAGCGCAGCCCCCAGCGCGTCGGGAAACGCTGTCACAGCGTCGTTTCGGGAGCGCACGAGGATGATCGCACCCGCGACCAGTGCCGCGATGCCCACCGGGATGTTCACCAGGAACACCCACCGCCACGACGCCTCGACCAGGACTGCACCGACCGCGGGGCCGAACGCGGCGGCGAGCGCGCCGGTCGCCGCCCAGATCTTCACCCCACGGGCACGACGCTCCGGCGGCAGCGTCGACACCACCAGCCCGAGACTGGCCGGCGTCAGGATCGCCGCACCGACGGCCTGCAGCGCACGGAACGCGATCAGCCACCAAACTCCCTGAGCCGCAGCGCACGCCGCACTCGCGACCGTGAAGAGTGCGAGACCGAACAGAAAGCCGCCCTTACGCCCGTAACGGTCGACGATCCGCCCCGCCGGAACCAGCAGCGCCGCGTAGAGAATCGCGTAGGCGTTGAGGATCCAGGACATCTGGGAAAGGGTCGAGCCGTCGAAGTCCGAACTGATGTCGTCGAAGGCGACGTTGACGATGAACACGTCCAGGCTGGCCATGAACGCGGCGCCGGACAAGATGAGGAGTGTGAGCCCGGGCCGGGCGAGAGTCGATGACGCAGCGGGCGAGCCGATTTGGGTCGGTGTGGTGGTCATCGGGCGGACCACCCGACGACGCGGCGACTCTGGCGGGCGGAGGCGAGGAGCCGGCCGCCGCGGTCACGGAGGGTGGTGTCGTCGACGGACCAGCCGCCCGAGGTCGAGATGTTGCGGGTGTGCACCAGGACCGGTGCGGGTTCGGGGTCGTCAAGCGGCGCCGTGATGTGCATGGAGAATGCGACGGTCGGGATGGCGAGCGGCGCGGCCAACGTGGGGAAGACCGCAGGCGGCAGACAATCGGCCAGCAGACCGAGGTACGCGGCGTCGAGCGCCATGGGGGTACGCGTGACGATCCATGCGCGCATCCACGCCTCGTCCGCGCCGGTGAGCGGCAGCGGACCGTCGACCGGACGAAGGTCGAGGTGACCGCCCATGGGGACGATCTCCGGCGGGATGCTGAACTGCGCGAGCCCCTCCGGACCCGGCACCGGCTCCGCGACGTCGACGATGTCGCCGTCATCGGCCTCGCCGACCCGTCCCGCCGTCACCGATGCGACCCCGATCTCGGCGGCTCCCTGGGTCACGGCAACGTCGACGATCCGCGTGTGACGTCCGACCTCGCGCACCGATGACGTCAGGAGAATCTCACCGCCGGCCGGTTTGCCGACGAACCGCAGGTCCACCGCCCGGACCGACGCCCCCGGGACCGCATCTACCGCGACGCGCACCGCCAGCGCGACGATCGCACCGCCGAACGGGCCCGACCATCCCCACCAGCTCCGGTCGATCGTCGCCGCCCACTTCCCGCGGCCGACTCGTAGTGCCCCGAATTCTTCGGCCAATTCGTCGACAGCATCGCGCTGCCTGCTGAGTTGTTTCATGCAACTCATGCAAGCAGGTTGAGTTGCTTCACGCAACCCACTATCGTCGGAGTCATGCGTCGCGCCTCTTTCACCGACATGAACTGCTCGGTCGCCCAGAGCCTGGAGATCGTCGGCGAATGGTGGACGCTGCTGATCGTTCGAGACGCACTCTTCGGCGTGACTCGATTCGACGAGTTCTCCACGCGGCTCGGAATCGCACGCAACGTCCTGACCCAGCGATTGGACACCCTCGTCGACCACGGGGTGATGACCAAAGAGCCCTATCAGGACAATCCGGTCCGCTACGACTACCGGCTCACCGACAAGGGGCGCGACCTCTGGACGGTGATCACCGCACTGCGGCAGTGGGGCGACAAGTGGGCCACCGACGGCGGCCCACCCGTGGAGTCCACCCACAGCTGCGGCAGCACGATGACCGTCGAGCCGCATTGCTCGGCCTGCGGGGAGCGGGTCGAACTGGCCGACCTCCGCGTCCACCCCGGTCCGGGTGCACGGGAGAACAATCCGCTCAACGGACTCCGGGAGCGCGGCGTCCAACCCTCCTGAACTGCGCGGGAGTGCAAACCTTCGCCACCGAATTAGAACGTGTTCTACTGTGGGGAGAGTTCCGTCTGCACGTCCCGAGGAGCAAGATGCGGTTCACCTTCGCCGAGGCCATGACCGATCCGTCGTACTACGCGCCGCTCGCGCAGGCCGCGGAGAAAGCGGGCTACGCCGGCTTCACCATTCCCGACTCCCTCGCCTACCCCGAGGAATCGGACGCCAAGTATCCATACACACCCGACGGCAACCGCGAGTTCCTCGACGGTAAGGCGTTCATCGAGACCTTCATCCAGGCCGCAGCACTGGGCGCGGTCACCTCGACCATCCGGTTCACCCCGTTCGTGCTCAAACTCCCCGTCCGGCCGCCGGCCCTGGTCGCCAAGCAGGCGAGTTCGGTCGCGTACCTCACCGGCAATCGCCTCGCGCTCGGCGTCGGCACGAGTCCGTGGCCCGAGGACTACGACTTCATGGGCGTCGACTTCCGTCGCCGCGGCAAGCGCATGGACGAATGCATGGACATCATCCGCGGACTCACCACGGGCGAGTACTTCGAGTTCCACGGCGAGTTCTACGACATCCCGAAGATCAAGATGACGCCCGCCCCCACCGAGCCGATCCCGCTGCTGGTGGGCGGTCACGCCGATGCCGCGCTCCGTCGCGCAGTGATCCGCGGCGACGGCTGGATGCACGGCGGCGGCCCGCCGGAGGAACTCGATGCCTCCTGGACCGCATCAACGAGATCCGCAAGGCCGAGGGCAAAACCAACGATCCGTTCGAGATCCACGTGATCTCGATGGACGCATACACCGTTGATGGCTGTAAACGGCTGGAGGACAAGGGAATCACCGATGTGATCGTCGGTTTCCGCCTGCCCTATGTGATGGGTCAGGACACCGAGCCACTCCAGACCAAGATCGATCACCTGAACTGGTACGCGGACAACGTGATCGCGAAGGTCAACGGCTGATTCGATTGGTCGTCAACCGTATTCGCCGCGAACCCTGAGTTCGTCAACCCCGGACCGGCGCGGTTGCACGGGTCCTCCCGCTGAGGCACACTGCAGAACACGGACAATGCAGACCCCAGGTGTGACCGAGCGAGTGAACACTCACGATCACCGGGTGGGAGGACAGCGATGACCGATTCACCCGGTGGGTCGGCCTCGTGGTCGACGCAGGGGGTCGGTCGGGTGAATCGTCCATCTCGCCTGAGCAGGCGTACCTTCTTCAAGGCCGCGGGGGTCACCGGTACCGCGCTCCTCGGCGCGTCGGCACTGGCCGCATGCGGCGGGTCGTCGGTCTCGCCCAACACGCTGCGGGTGGCCATCGCCGGCGAACCCGACCAGCTCGATCCGCAGAAATCCAGCTCGTACTTCACCTTCGAGGTCCTCGAGAACGTCTTCGACACCCTCGTCGAACCCGACGAGAACCTGCAGATGCAGCCGGCTCTCGCGCAGAGCTGGGACGTCAGCCCCGACGCCCGACAGTGGACGTTCCTGTTGCGACCGGGGGTCACGTTCCACAACGGCGATCCCCTGACGGCCGCCGATGTCGAGTTCTCGTTCCGTCGCATCCTCGACGAAGAACTGTCCAACGCCTGGAAACTCGAGGCCGTCGAGTCGATCACCGCCCTCGACGACCGGCGCGTACGATTCACGGTCCGCGAACCCACCCCGAACCTGCTGACCAACATCGGCGGCTTCAAAGGACTGGCGATCGTCAACCGGCGCAACGTCCAATCCGGCGAGATTGCGACAAAACCCGTGGGCACCGGCCCGTTCTCGTTCGTCTCCCGCTCCCCCGGCGCGTCGATCGTGCTGAAGTCGAACCCCGATTACTGGGGCGGTCCGCCCGCGATCGACGGCGTGAACTACACCTTCATCTCCCTGGGGACGACGGCGGTGTCGGCACTCCGCTCCGGCGAGATCGACTGGACGGACGCGATTCCCGCACAACAGCTGAGTATCTTGTCGCGGGACGACACGCTCGAGGTGGGCACCGTGGTGGCGAACGACTACTGGTACATCACGATGAACTTCGACGCCAAGCCCTTCGCGGACACCCGCGTCCGTCAGGCCGTCGCCTACGCCATCGACCGCCGGTCGATCGCGCAGGTCGTCGGGTACGGCACCGCGACACCCAACGAACTCGCGATCCCGTCGACCAGTCCGTGGTTCGCGCCCTACGACCGCTACACCGCGGGCCTCGACCGTGCTCAGGCCGTCGACAAGGCGAAAGACCTGTTGCGCCAGGCGGGTATCGGGTCGATGGACATGCGGCTCATGGTCACCACCGAGTATCCCGAGACCGTGACCGCCGCGCAGGTCATCGCGTCGAACCTCGAGGACATCGGCGTCACCGTCAAGATCGAGCAACTCGACTTCGGTGCCTGGCTCGACCGCCAGGCCTCCGGCGACTTCGACGCCCTGCTGCTCGGCTGGCTCGGCAACATCGATCCCGACGACTTCTACTACGCACAGCATCATTCGAAGGGCACGTCGAACGCGCAGAAGTATTCGAACCCTCAGGTGGACGCACTGCTCGACCGGGGACGTACCGAGCTCGACGTCCCAGCCCGCAAGGCTGTCTACGCGGACGCCGCCCGCCGGATAGCCGATGACGTGAGTTACCTGTACCTGTACAACCCCTCTGCCACGCAAGCGTTTTCGAAGAACCTCCAGGGGTACACGGTCCGGTCCGACAAAGCCGTCCGGTTCCGGTCCGCCCGGCTGGAGAGGAGCTGACGTGACCGCGATCCGTTCCCCGCTGCTGCGCTTCATCCTCATCCGGCTCGCGTACACGGTCGCCGTTCTGCTCGGGGTGATCGTCGCGGTGTTCTTCCTGATCCAGATCGTGCCCGGCGACCCGGTCCGCATCGCGCTCGGCACTCGCTACACACCGGAATCGTATGCGGCGCTGCGCAGTGCGTCCGGCCTGGACCAGCCGCTGCCCAACCAGCTCGTCGCCTACGTCGGCAATGCCTTCACCGGCGATCTCGGTGTCAGCTTCCGCAACAGCGAACCTGTCACGACGATGCTGTTCGACCGGTTACCGGCGACCATCACCCTCGCACTCGCCGCCATCGTCGTGGCGCTGCTCATCGCGATCCCACTGGGTTCGTGGGCTGCTCTCCGCGAAGGCCGCCTGGCCGACAACGTCATTCGTGTCATCAGCCAGTTCGGCATCTCGGTCCCCGACTTCTGGATGGGCATCCTGCTGATCGGTCTCTTCTCGACCGCACTGGGATGGCTGCCGTCGGCGGGCTACCAGCCCTTCGCCGACGGTCCGCTCGGCTGGTTCGAGCATCTCGTCCTGCCCGCCGTCACGGTCGGGGTCGTCACCGGCGCGATCATGACGCGCTACGTCCGGTCCTCGGTGCTCGAGGTCGTGAACACGCCGTTCGTCACCACCGCGGAATCAAAGGGGCTGAGCAGGAAGAAGATCATGCTGGACCACATGGGACGCAACGCCCTGGTGCCCGTCCTCACCATCTCCGGCATCCAGTTGGCGGGACTCCTCGGTGGTGTCATCGTCGTCGAGGTGGTCTTCGCCTGGCCTGGTCTGGGACTGCTGGTCTACGACTCGGTCGCGGCTCGCGACTATCCGGTGCTGCAGGGCGCGATCCTGCTGATCGCGGTGATCTTCCTGTTCGTGAATCTCGTCGTGGACATCCTCTACGCCGTCATCGATCCGAGGATCCGGTTGTCATGACCCTCACCGCACCCGAACCTCTCGACCCCTCCGCCAGCACCGTCGACCCGGCGGAGCCGGGCACCGCAACGGATTCGGCCTGGCGGTTGCTGCTCCGCAACCGAGCGTCCGTCGCCGGGCTGGTCATCATCGCGATCGTCGTCGTCGCTGCCGTCTTCGGCCCGCTGATCGCGCCCTACGGCGCCAACGAGATCGACGTGCCCAACGCCCTGCAGGCACCGACCTGGTCGCACCTGTTCGGGACCGACGACCTCGGTCGCGACGTCTTCTCCCGGGTCGTGCTCGCGGCGTCGGTGAGCTTGCGGGTGGCCGTGATCGCGGTCGCCATCTCCCTCACCGTCGGCGTGATCCTCGGAATGGTCGCGGGTTTCGCGGGCGGTGTGCTCGACACCGCCCTCATGCGCATCGTCGACGTCGTCTTCTCTTTCCCGGTGCTCCTCCTGGCACTCGCGATCGTCGCGGTCCTGGGGCCCGGCGTCACGTCGGCGATGATCGCGATCGGCATCGTCTACATCCCGATCTTCGCCCGCGTCGCACGTGCGGACACGTTGCGGGTGCGGCAGACCCAGTACGTACAGTCGGCGCGGACGATGGGCGTCCGCACGTCCCGCATCCTGTTCAGCCATGTGCTGCCGAACATCTCGGGTCCGGTGATCGTCCAGACGTCCATCTCCCTGGCGTTCGCCATCCTGTCGGAGGCGGCGCTGTCCTTCCTGGGACTCGGTGTGCAACCGCCCGACCCGTCGTGGGGCCGGATGCTCTTCGATGCGCAGGGGTTCATCACGACCGCGTGGTGGATGGGCGTGTTCCCCGGACTCGCGATCCTGTTCACCGTGTTCGCGTTCAACCTGGTCGGCGACGGGGTGCGCGATGTGCTCGATCCGCGACAGCGCACGCTGCTGCGCAACCGGGGGTACGACCGCAGGTCTGTCGCCGTCGCGACGGTGACACCGAGGCCCGCACGCGCCGTCTCCGACGATTCGGTGCTGGACGTGGAGAACCTCGTCGTCGGGGTCGGACCGCGAGAGATCGTGCACGGCATCAGTTTCACGGTCGCGCGCGGCGAGACGCTCGGCATCGTCGGCGACAGCGGTTCGGGCAAGTCATTGAGTGTGCTGTCAGCGACGGGCCTGTTCGACGCTCCCAGTGCCTACGTGCGCGGGTCGGCACTTCTCGGCCGTACCGAGATCGTCGGCGCCACCCCGTCGACGCTTCGCGCCCTCCACGGGACGCGCGTCGGTTTCGTCTTCCAGGACCCGTCGTCGAGTCTCAATCCGCTGCTCACCATCGAGCAGCAACTCGTCGAGGGACCACGCCGGCACCTCGGACTCAACCGCGCCGAGGCGCGCGAGCGTGCGCTGCAGCTGTTGCGCGATGTGAACCTCCCCGACCCCGAAAGCCGTTTGGGCGCATATCCGCACCAACTGTCGGGTGGCCAGCGCCAGCGGGTGATGATCGCGATCGCACTCGCCTGCGACCCCGAACTGCTCATCGCCGACGAGGCCACCACCGCCCTCGACGTGACCACGCAGGCGCAGATCATCGATCTCGTCGCCGACCTGCAACGCAAACGGGGCATGGCCGTCGTGTGGATCAGCCACGACCTCGGCGTGATCGGCCGCATCGCCGACCGCGTCATGGTCATGCGCTCGGGGCGGATCGTCGAAAGCCGCGATGTGGCAGCACTCTTCGACGACCCGCAGGACCCCTACAGCAAGAAGCTCCTCGACTCGCGACCGCTGTTGAGCAAGGTCGAGGAACGCGACGCCGGAGCGGGTCTGACGAAACAGACCGACGAGAAGCCTGCGTTGCAGGCCCACGGACTCGGCGTCGAGTACGTGGTGCGCGGGCCGACCAACACCGGGCCCGCTCGCTCCGCTCCCGGCGCCCCCGGTCGCAGGGTGGTGCACGCGATCGAGGGCGTGGACCTACAAGTCGCCCGCGGTCGGACTCTCGGCATCGTCGGCGAATCGGGTTCGGGGAAGTCCACGGTCGCCGGAGTCGTCACCGGCCTGATCGAGTCCGGTCAGGGAACGACGGTGACAGGGAGCGTGACGGTCTCGGTCGACGGCCGCGAGGTCGAGGCGGTGGGCGTCCGCGGCACCGACGAAGCACTACTCCGACGCCGGGTCGCGATGGTCTTCCAGGACCCGACCGCTTCGCTGGACCCGCGGATGACGGTGGCCTCGTCGATCACCGAACCTCTCCGCGCGCACGGATTGGTCTCCGGACGGGACGAGATGCGCGGCCGTGCAGAGCAGTTGCTGGCCGACGTCAGCCTCGACTCGTCGTTCCTCGGTCGCTACCCGCACGAGATGTCCGGCGGACAGCGTCAACGCGTCTGCATCGCGCGAGCCCTGGCCTCCGAGCCGGAGATCCTCATCCTCGACGAGTCGACCGCGTCGCTCGACGTCTCCGTGCAGGCCGGTGTCCTCGACCTTCTCTCCGGGCTGCAACAGGAGAAGGGCCTCACGTTCCTCTTCATCGCACACGACCTCGCGGTCGTCGAGCAGATCAGCGACACCGTCGCGGTGATGCAGAACGGCAAGGTCGTCGAGACCGGCCCGGCGTCACGCATCCTGCACGATCCCGAAACCGATTACACGCGAAGTCTTCTCGCCGCGATCCCGCCCGAGGTCCCGCAGCGGGCGTGACGCGCGGAGTTCGCTCGCCAGAATCACGTCGCGTGCGACATCGATCCGTACTCGCCACCCGTCCAGCGGTGACCGTCACCCGCTCAGCGGATCTTGAAGATGACCGCCCGCTGGACCACGAAGTTGATGACCGTCGCCGTGCCCTGCGCGATGACGAAGGCGATCGCCGAGTAGAGGGCGGTCTCCTCCCACAGCGACGACAACCAGCTGTAGAGACCGACGTTGACCACGAAGGTGACCAGGTAGAGGATCACGACCGCGATGAAGCGGGCGGCGCTCGGCTCCGCGCGGAAGGTCCAGCGCCGGTTGATCAGGTACGCGACGGTGGTTCCGAGGATGAAGCCGCCCGCCTTGGCGACGGCCTCGGGAGTGCCGACGACGTACTGCAGGAACAGCGTGAGCGCGAAGTCCAGGACGGCCGAACCCGCACCGGTGACCACGAACCGGATCAGCTGCGTCTTCAGGTCGACATCGGTCGACGCCTCTTCGTCGTCGAGAGGCAACTCGATCGGCATCGGTGCATGACGCGTCGTGAAGTCCTCGTGGTGATCGTGAGGGACGTCACCTGCGGGTTCGTCGTTGCCGGGGTCGGGTCGAGACACGCTGACACCCTAGCGGACGAGGTGAGGGGTGGCGTTTCGATACGGCTCGTCGCAAGCTCCTCACCTACTCAACGAGCAGGGGTACGGCTCGTCGCAAGCTCCTCACCCACTCATGGCTCCTACGTCGAGCGGCGGTCGAGGTTGCTGGTTGAGCCGGTAGCGAGCGGAGCGAGCCACCGCGTCCATGCTGGTTGAGCCGGTAGCGAGCGAAGCGAGCCACCGCGTCCATGCTGGTTGAGCCGGTAGCGAGCGGAGCGAGCCACCGCGTCCATGCTGGTTGAGCCGGT
>NZ_WXYI01000029.1:0-19558 GCF_009872315.1 Gordonia sp. YY1
ACGAACGCGGCCACACCGCACTCAGAGGCGACTCACCCGCCGACCGCGTACCCAACCTGGCGGGTCAGTACAGCTAGTCGAGCCCGCGTGCGGTGAGTGTGTCGGCGAAGCCATCCGCGGTGCGGAGGGCGGCGAGCACGACCGGCGCGACCAGAATCCGCGGACCCGGCCGGAGCCCGCGGGCCTGGCGTGCCTCGTCGACCTCGCGCACCACCTCGACCATCAGCGGGATGGCGCGGATCGTCAGTGCGAGCGAGATGGCGATGAGGTCGGTGCGCACCCCGATCCGTCGAAGCGGACCCAGGGCGCGCACGATCGCATCGAGCATGTCGGTGGTCCGGGTCGTCAGCGTCACGACCGTCGCCAGGGCGACCGACAGCGCCAGGACGCCAGAGATCACCACCGCGCGCTGCCAGTCGGTGAAGATGACCTGAAAAGCGAAGATGAACAACAACATCCAGGTCAGCGGGCGGAGCTGACGCCAGGCCTCGAGCGGGCCGATGCCGGCGAGCGCGAAGGTCGCGGCGACACCGAGGGTCGCGACCCCCAGCGTGAGCAGTGTCCCCACGGTCAGCGACATCACGAGGATCGCCACCGCCATGGCGACGAATTTGACGCCCGGTGGAAGCCTGTGCAGCAGGGTGTTCCCGGGACGGTAGACGCCGAGGACGTTCACGACATCAGGGTCCGGTAGAACGCGATGGCGGGAGCCGGCTCGTCGTCGGCGACCACCCGGCCTTCGTCGATCACGATGACCCGGTCGAAGCCATCGAGGATGTCGAGGTCGTGACTGACGACGATCAGCTGTTCGTCGAGTGACGCGAAGACGTCGGTGAGCATGCGGGTGTTGCGCAGATCGAGCAAGGTCGTCGGCTCGTCGGCGACGATGATCGCCGGGTCGGTCACGAAGATCGACGCGAGCGCGAGAAGTTGTTTCTGTCCGCCGGACAGTCGTTGAGCGGGATGGTCGGCGTGCTGGGCCAGACCGAAACGCTCGAGTACCTCGAGGGCCCGGACGGCGCGCTGCTTCTTGTCGAGGTCGGTACGGCGCAGCGACAGTTCGATGTCCTCGATGACCGTCGGCATGATGATCTGCCGGTCGGGGTCGGAGAAGATGAACCCGACACGGCGTCGGACCTCACGTTTGTGCCGGGCGACGAGAAGACCGTCGACGGTCACCGTGCCCGAGACCGGCACGACGAGCGCGTTGATCATCCGCGCCAGCGTCGACTTCCCGCTGCCGTTGGCCCCGACGATCCCGATCCGGTTCTCGGTGAGATTCAACGAGACGTCACGCAGCACGACCCGATCGTCGTAGGAGTGCGAGACGTTCGTGAACTCGATCATCGAGGTGTGGCGCCGGCCGGGTCGGCTCAGCTGTCGGCGCCGGAGCGCCGCGACAGTCGGAGCGGCTCGATGAGGCCGGGGCGGCCGCGGTGGATCTGCGCGGCCACCAGTGCGGCGACGACGACTTTGATCACGTCGCCGATGAGGAACGGGCCGTTCGACGTGATCGCCGCCCACACCGTCAGATCGGTGCGCAGGATCAACCCGAGGACGCCGAACAGGTAGATGACGAACATCCCGCCCAGTGCGTTGATCCCGATGCCCCAGAGCACGCGGTACCGCGGCCGGTCGCCGACCGCGAGCATCGCCGCAGTCAGCACACCGATGACGATGACCGCCGGCAGCCAGCCGACGAAGTAGCCGGCGGTCGGGGAGGCCAGGGCGGTGAGGCCGCTGCGTCCGCCGGACAGGATGGGGAGTCCCGCGATGGCCAGCACCATGAAGATGAAGACGGCGAGAGTTCCCTTCTTCGGGCCCAGGACGGCGCCCGCGAGGATCACACCCAGCGTCTGGAACGTGATCGGCACGCCACTGGAGCCGATGTTGATGGTCCCGGGCAGGCCGAGCGCGGCGATCAACGCGGCGAAGACGGCGGCCTGGGTGAGGTCGCCGATGCTCAGCGACCAAGCGGAGGTACGGGTAGATGCAGTCATGTCGGTGTCGAAGTATTTCACGTCGAGGTCGACCACTAGACTCGGCCGGGTGACAGACTCTTCTGCCGAGGATTTCCTCGAGGGCCCGCGGCCCGTACTCGTCGTCGATTTCGGAGCGCAGTACGCGCAGCTGATCGCACGAAGGGTGCGCGAGGCGCGGATCTACTCCGAGGTGATCTCCCACGACGTCCCGCTGGCGAAGATCCAGGAGAAGAACCCGGTCGCGATCATCCTCTCGGGCGGACCGGCGTCGGTGTACGCCGAGGACGCCCCGGAACTCGACCCCGCCGTCTTCGACCTGGACATCCCGGTCTTCGGCATCTGCTACGGCTTCCAGGCGATGGCGGCAAAGCTGGGTGGCGAGGTCGCCAACACCGGCGGCCGCGAGTTCGGCCGCACCACGTTCACGGTGAACAGTGGCGGTGTCCTGCACCAGGGCCTCTCCGAGACCCAGCCGGTGTGGATGAGCCACAACGATGCGGTGCAGCAGGCGCCGGAGGGCTTCACCGTCACCGGTTCGACGCCCGGCGCTCCGGTCGCGTCGTTTGAGAATCTCGAGCGCCGCATGGCAGGCGTCCAGTACCACCCCGAGGTGCTGCACACCCCGCACGGCCAGCAGGTCCTCACCCGCTTCCTCTACGAGATCGCCGGTCTCGAGGCCACCTGGACCGCCGCGAACATCGCCGACGCCCTCATCGACGCGGTCGCCGACCAGATCGGCGACGGCCGGGCGATCTGCGGTCTGTCGGGCGGAGTCGATTCCGCGGTGGCCGCCGCGCTGGTCCAGCGCGCCATCGGCGACCGTCTCACCTGCGTCTTCGTCGACCACGGACTGCTACGAGCCGGTGAGCGCGAGCAGGTCCAGCACGACTTCGTCGGCGCGACCGGTGCCAAGCTCGTCACCATCGACGCCGCCGACAAGTTCCTCGAGGAACTGTCCGGTGTCAGCGACCCGGAGACCAAGCGCAAGATCATCGGCCGCGAGTTCATCCGCTCCTTCGAGGGCGCGGTGAGCGAGGTCCTCGGCGAGGAGGCCGAGACGGGCGAGAAGGTCGACTTCCTGGTCCAGGGCACGCTCTACCCCGACGTGGTCGAGTCCGGTGGCGGCAGCGGCACCGCGAACATCAAGAGCCACCACAACGTCGGCGGCCTGCCCGAGGATCTCGAGTTCAGCCTCGTCGAGCCGCTGCGCCTGCTGTTCAAGGACGAGGTCCGTGCCGTCGGCCGCGAACTCGGCCTGCCGGAGGAGATCGTGGCGCGCCAGCCGTTCCCGGGTCCGGGTCTGGCGATCCGCATCGTCGGCGAGGTGACCGCCGATCGGCTCGAGATGCTGCGCAAGGCCGACCTCATCGCCCGCGAGGAGTTGACCGCCGCCGGTCTCGACGCCCAGATCTGGCAGTGCCCGGTGGTGCTGCTGGCCGACGTCCGCAGCGTCGGCGTCCAGGGTGACGGCCGTACCTACGGTCATCCGATCGTGCTGCGCCCGGTCTCGAGCGAGGACGCGATGACCGCCGACTGGACGCGCGTGCCCTACGAGGTCCTCGAGATCATCTCGACCCGGATCACCAACGAGGTCCCCGACGTCAACCGCGTCGTCCTCGACGTGACGAGCAAGCCGCCGGGCACCATCGAGTGGGAGTGACACCCCACATCAGGCCGGCATCGTGATCACGACGCCGGCCTGATGTGTTCACCCCTCGCCTTTCACCTCCGGGTGCGAGTCCCGGAGATGATCAGGATCAGTCCGATCAGCAGCCCGATGCCGACGGCGGCCCAGCCGAGGTCGGCTGCTTCGGGAAGTGCCGGCCCGCCGGCCAGACCCCACCCGGCGACGGCCAGTGCCGCGATCCCCACGATCCCCAATCCCGGTGCGCGGTGGGTTGATTCGGCGTAGTCCTCGGTAGCGGCGGGATCGCCGTTCATCTGCTCGCTCATCGTGTGACCTGAACCTCTCCCATGCCGGTGTGTGCGTCGATCTCGAGAACGGGTCCGTCGGTGCCGTCGCGCCCACCGTCGAGTCCGGTGGGGCAGTCGATGTCGCCGATCCCGGTGTCACAGGTGACACGGACGTTCATGTTCTCGGGCAACGCGACCTTGATGACGCCCATCCCGTTCTGGAGCTCCACCCGCCGGTCCGCGGTGAGGTCGACCTCGCGCAGGTCGAGGGTCATCTCGCCGACGCCGAGGGAGTACTCGGGTTGGATGTCGTTCTCCGTCAACGGCTTCCATACCCGATCGCCGGCCCCTCCGTTCGGGATCGTGATCCCCGAGACCGTCGTGGTGACGATCGTCGCGACGCCCAGCAGAATGGCCACGGGCAGGAGACCGGTGCTGTGCTCGCCGGTGCGTCGTCGGAGGGTTGCGGCCAGCAACAGGCCCGCGCCGACGACTGCGAGGCACAACGAGAGGACTCGGGGCGTGGTGAACCAGTCCACCCCTGCCTGATTCAGGGCGGCCCCGACCGCGCCGACGATGATCGCGAGTCCGAGGACGACCATGGTCAGCGGTGACCGACGGCGCCGAGGCTCGATGGACCTCACCGGGGCGGCGGGTTCGGGCAGATCCCAGGCGAACGGGGCCGCTCCCAACGGATCCCAGGCCGGCGGGGCCGGGTCGAGGTCGTCGGATGCCGGCACCGGAGTCGGCAGGGGAGACCAGCGTTGCCCGGCCGATCCGGTGTCGACGTCGCCCTGGATCATGCCCGTCTCCTTCGTTGCCGCCGCGTTCGGGCCGGTGTCGGTCGTAGACTTCTGCAGGTCGACGGTGGGTGTGCTCGCCGAGCTCGCGGCGGTCGTCCCAGAACCGGTCGTCCCGGAACCGGTCGTCCCGGTATCGCTCATGGTGCGTGGGACCCATCGTTCGAATTGCCCCGCCGATGGCGGTGGGACCACGACGTCGGTGACGGCCACGGTGTCGATGCTGGTGCCGGGTGGGGGCGTGGGCGTGCGCAGATAGAGCAGGTACCACCCGCCGAGCATCAGGATCGCGCCGACCAGGCCACCCGAACCCCAGGTGCGGTTGGGGCCGATCGAGGTGACGATCACGATCGCGAGGACGACCAGCACGATGACCTGTGGGTTGCCCCAGCCGTGGCCGTGACCGTGGCGCCGGTGCCCGCCGTGTCCGCCGGAGTACGCGGCGCGCAGTGCTTCGGCATGGGCGCGCTGGGACCCCGGGAACGCGATCCAGGCCGCCAGGTAGAGGATCAACCCGCTGCCGCCGAAGAAGGCGGAGACCACGAAGGCGACCTTCACGAGCGTGGGGTCGACGCGGTAGCGGGCCGCGATGCCACTGCACACGCCGGCGATGGTCCGGTTCTCCGGACGATAGGGGCGCGTCGACCACAGCTCCCTGAGCTGACTCTGGAACTCCTTGGTGTCCATGGGGATCATCGTGCTCCCTCGAGTGCCCGCAGCACATCGGGTGATCCCCTGATTTCCCCCCGGCCGATCGGGGGTGCGGGTCGGGCACCCCGAGTCGCGGGTGGAGAAACGGGGGTGAACCCCGATGTCCGGATTGGCCTGCCATGGGACCATCGAGGGGTGAGTGGAACGGAGGTGGAGCCTGCGCCGCGGCTGGTACGCCGGGACGGTGGCCGGGTGGTCGCCGGGGTCGCCGGCGGGATAGCCGACCATCTGGGGGTCGACGTCTTCCGCGTCCGGATCGTGTTCGTGGTGCTCGCCGCGCTGGCCGGAGCCGGGGTCGCGGCCTACGGTCTGCTCTGGTTCTTCTGCCCGCCCGGGAAGGACACCGCCCCGCCCGCACCGGGCGAGCGCCGGCAGTCCCTGGGGCTCGCGGTGATCGGGCTCGTCGCGATGTCGGTCGTCGGCTTCGCCGCCTCGGGCACACCTGCGGAGTATCTCGTTCCCTTCGTGTTCATCGCCATCGGCGCGAGCCTCGTGTGGCGGGAGTTCGACACCTCCCACCGCGCGCCCCGCGCCCCACTGCTGACCTGGACACGACTGATCGGCGGCGTGCTGCTCGTCGTCGGCGGACTCGTGGTGATCGTCGTCGCCGGCGATCGCAGCTTCGGCGGCCTCAACTCGACGATCCTCGCGGTGGTGGCGACGCTCATCGGCGTCGTGCTCCTCACCGTGCCGCTGTGGATGCGGATGTGGCGTGCCCTCAACGAGGAGCGCGCCGCACGCATCCGCAATGCCGAACGCGAGGAGATCGCCTCGCACCTGCACGACTCGGTGCTGCAGACCCTTGCGCTGATCCAGAAGAAGGCCCACCGTCCCGAGGAGGTCGCGCGGCTCGCCCGCAGCCAGGAACGGGAGTTGCGTGCCTGGCTGTTCAGCGACCCCGCGCAGGAACGCGGTTCGCTCTCGGCGGCGCTGCGCAGCGTCGGCGCGGAGGTCGAGGACGCCTATGGCGTCGACGTGGAGATCATCACCGTCGGTGATCTGCGGCCCAACGACGCGCGGGATGCGAAACGATGGTCGGCGCTGGCCGGGGCGACCAGGGAGGCGCTGGTCAACGCGGCCAAGCATTCCGGTGAGCGCACGGTCGACGTGTACAGCGAGGTGACCGAGGACCAGGTCGAGGTGTTCGTCCGCGACCGTGGCGTGGGCTTCGACCCGATGGTCGTCGACGACGACCGCCAGGGGATCAGCCGGTCGATCCGGGCGCGGATGGAACGGATGGGCGGTCGGGTGGCGATCACCTCGACACCGGGGCGCGGGACGAATGTCGCCCTGACGATGCCGCGCGTCGACCGTGTACCGGTGGTCGACGAGGTGGGCGCGGAGACCGGCGCACCGCCGGTGCAGCAGGCCCAGACGGAGCAGGCAGAGAAGGAAACAACGGACGACCGGAAGGTGCGATGACCCCCCAGCAGGCCTCGAACTCGATGGACACGACCACCGGCGCACCGGCGTCGGGCTACACCGTGTACCTCGTCGACGACCACGCCGTGTTCCGTTCCGGGGTGCGCGCGGAACTGGCCGACGAACCGGGACTGCGGATGGTCGGGGAGGCCGGTACGGTGCCGGAGGCGATCGCCGGAATCGTCTCCACCGCACCGGATGTGGTGCTCCTCGACGTCCACATGCCGGCCGGTGGCGGGGTCGCGGTGCTGCGTGGCGTACTCGACCGGCTCGGTACCGATGCGGCGTCGATGCCGGTCTTCCTCGCCCTGAGCGTCTCCGACGCCGCCGAAGACGTGATCGCGACGATCCGGGCCGGTGCCCGCGGGTACGTGACCAAGACGATCGACGGCGCCGAACTCGCCGATGCGGTGCGTCGGGTCGCGGAGGGCGATGCGGTGTTCAGCCCCCGGCTGGCCGGGTTCGTGCTCGATTCGTTCACCGGTAAGTCGTCGGCGCCCGAACCGCCGCTGGATCCGGAACTCGACTCCCTCACCCGCCGTGAACTCGAGGTGTTGCGACTGCTCGCCCGCGGGTACACCTATCGGGAGATCGCCGAGGAGCTCTTCATCTCGATCAAGACCGTGGAGACACACGCCTCCAACGTGCTGCGCAAGACCCAGCAGTCCAACCGCAACGCCCTTACCCGCTGGGCGGCGACACGCCACATCGGCTGATCCGCTGGTCGAGCCGTCTCCGCTGGTTGAGCCGCCTCCGCTGGTTGAGCTCGTCTTCGCTGGTTGAGCTTGTCGAAACCCTAGCGCAACAGCGCGATCGCGAGGACCACGAGCACCGCCAGCACGGCGAAGAACACGAAGACCGACACCGCGAGGGCCGTGCTCGAGGTGGCCGAGTTCCGGGACGGTTCCCCATAGCCGGGGTTCATCGGCTGACGATGGGGTGACGACGACTGGGAGGCAGCCGAATACGGCTGCGGCGTCGACATCAGCGTCGGGGAGTGGTGCTCCTGCCGCGTATGGGGGATGTCGCGTGAGCCGCGATCGCCGGCCGCGGTCGGGGCGTACGGCGGCAGGGTCGCGCCGGCCACCGGGCGATGGGGTCCCGTTGTCGACGAGCGGTTGGCGCGCTGCGCCCACACCGGCGTACCTGCCCCGGGGCGGGTGATGAGGCCGGTGAGCACCTGGTCCCTGGTGCCGCGGGAGCCGGCGGCGAAAGCGGTGAGGGCGTCGCGTGCCTCTGCCATCGACGGTCGTTTCGTCGGACTCGGCTCCAACAGACGGAGCAGCACCGGTTCGAGATCACCGGCCTTTGTCATCGGATTGATCCGCGCCCGGGCGACCTTGTGCAGCAACGCGATCGAGTTGTCGTCGACGCCGAACGGTGGCTGGCCCTCGACCATCGTGTAGATCGTGGCACCCAGCGAATAGACGTCGGAGGCCTCCATCGGCTCCGCGCCGCGGGCCACCTCGGGAGCGAAATAGGCTGGGGTGCCGGTGATCATGCCGGTCTGGGTGAGTGTCACATCGTCCTTGGCCCGCGAGATGCCGAAGTCGGTGATCTTGACGAGGCCGGCGTTGCGGCCGCCCTCGGCGATCAGGATGTTGCCCGGCTTGATGTCGCGGTGCACGATGCCGGCCGCGTGGGCCTCGACCATCGCGTCGGCCACCTGCGCACCGATCTGGGCGGCCTCCATCGGCTCGAGCGTCGTTGTGGCGTGCAGGATCTGGGCGACGCTGCGTGACGGCAGGTACTCCATCACCAGCCATGGCTCACCGCGGTCGAGGGCGACGTCGTGCATCGCGATGGCGTTGCGGTGCGAGAGCTTCGCGGCGATGCGACCCTCGCGCATCGCCCGCTTACGGACGTTGTCCGCGGAATCCTCGGTGAGGCCCTCGGTGGAGACGACCTGTTTGACGGCCACGTCGCGATCGAGGAGCTGGTCGCGAGCGAGCCACACCGTGCCCATGCCGCCGCCGCCGATCCGCGACTTCAGGCGGTATCGGCCGGCCACCAGGTACTGGGGACCTGGGGCATGATGGGTTCCGACGGACGGTGGCATACGGCGATGATAGCGGCGAGGGATCGCCGGCGGGCATCGCACTTGACAGTCCGATCGCACATGTGTTCGACTCGCTGGTATGCGATGGTCCGAGCAGGCGGTCGAGGTCGACGACGGGGCACTCCCCGGGCTGAGCCGCTCCGGCCTGGTGCGGTCGGTGCGGACGCCCGACTTCGAAGGTGTCACCTTCCACGAGGTGCTGGCGAAGAGTGCTCTCAACCGTGTCCCGGAGGCCTCGTATCTCCCGTTTCAGTTCACCGTCAACACTTTTCGCGGATGCACCCACGCGTGCCGGTACTGTTTCGCCCGGCCGACGCATGAATACCTCGACCTCGACGCGGGCAAGGACTTCGATTCCCAGGTGGTCGTGAAGCTCAATGTGGCCGCCGTGCTGCGCAAGGAGCTGAAACGACGCTCCTGGACGCGGGAGACCGTCGCGCTGGGAACCAACACGGACCCCTATCAGCGGGCCGAGGGCCGGTACAAGCTCATGCCGGGGGTGATCTCGGCGCTGGCGGAGTCCCGGACGCCGTTCTCCATCCTCACCAAGGGCACGCTGATCCGGCGTGACCTGCCCCTGTTGCGGCAGGCGGCGGCCCAGATCCCAGTGAGCATCGGGATCTCGCTGGCCATCATCGACCCGGATCTGCAGAAGAAGATCGAACCGGGCACACCGTCGCCGCAGGCCAGGCTGTCGCTGATCCGCGACCTCGCCGACGCAGGCCTCGCGCCTCATGTGATGGTCGCACCGGTCATTCCCTACCTGACCGACTCGACGTCGCACCTCGATGCGCTGCTGGAGGCGTTGGCCGCGGCCGGCGCGTCGGGCGTGACGGCGTTCCCGATGCATCTGCGGTCCTCGACCAAACCCTGGTTCCTGGAGTGGCTGGCCGAGGAGCACCCGGCGCTGATCCGCCGTTACCGCGGCCTCTATGGACGCGGTGCCTACGTGACACCCGAGTACTCGTCGTGGCTGCGGGAGCGGATGCAACCCATGGTGCAGCGCCACGGGCTGGCGGGCTCGGGCGGCCTACGGCAGTCCGGCGCGGATGCGGAGCCGGCGGGGTCGGTCGCCGCGCCCGAACTGCAGCACGCGCTCACCCTGTTCTGAGTCCCGGTCGCGCCACAGGTTTGCTTTCTGTGACGAAAGATGCGCCAGTGCAACGTGTTACGTCCGTCGATCGGGTGCTGATGGCTGTCGGTTGACGCTTGTCGGTGGGTGGTTCTACCCTCTGGGTATCGAAACAATGTTCGAATGATCGGCGGACGAGATCACTCTCGGATCATTCCTTGCGGCGGTTCGATAATCAGATGGCGCAGCACCTTCCCGGCTCGCTCGAGTACCACCACGCGACTGGAGAGTGTCATGGATGTGTCGTCCCGTACGGATGAATTGGCCGGACTCCGCCGACGCATGGCGGCGATGTCGGGGCGTCCCGACCGGCACGCGGTGGAGACGCGTGATCCGGCCGCAGGCGTGCTGCCGATCCCCGAACCGCTGTCGGAAATACTGCCGCACAACGGGATTCCGCGTGGAACGGTCGCCCGATTCGACGGTGCCAACTCGTTGCTGGTCGCGATGATCGCATCGGTCGCCCGCGCGGGCGGTCAGGTCGGGATCGTCGGGATGCCCCGGCTGAGCCTGTTGTCGGCGGTGGAGATGGGTGCGGACCTCTCGCGCATCGCCACCATCCCCGATCCCGGCATCGATCCGGTGGAGGTCGCCGCGGTGCTGCTCGACGGCATGGACCTGGTGGTGCTCGGCAAGGTCGGACCGGGGGTGGGCGCGGCGGATGCGGTCGCCCCGTCACGGGCGCGCGTGGTGATGGGACGCGTACGCAAACAGTCGTCGGTCCTGCTGGTCGCCGGTGGCACATGGCCGGGTGCGCAGCTGACCATCGAGGCGCGGGTGCTCACCTACCGCCACAGCCCGTTGGTGCCCGGCGCCACCGACCTGGACTCCGCACGCAGCGGTTACGGCCGCATCGGCGGGATGAGGCTGCAGGTCACGGCCTCAGGACGCGGCAGGCAGTCGCAGAGCACCGAGGTCGATCTCCTGGCACGAGGCCAGGGTGCCGGCCGGACGGTGGAGATGGTCTCGACGACGAGTGCTCGTCCGGTCCTCGCGGTCGCGAACTGATGGCAGGGGTGAACCGATGACACAGCAGGAGCTCGCCAGGCGGACTCTCGCACTCTGGTGCCCGGACTGGCCGGCGATGGCGGCGGCCGCCGAGGCCGATCTGCCGCCGTTGCATCCGGTGGCGGTGCTGTCGGCGAACCGGGTGGTCGCCTGTTCGGCGACCGCCCGGGCCGTCGGCGTCCGACGCGGCATGCGCAAACGCCAGGCACAGGCGGTGTGCCCGGAGATGACCGTGGTCGCGGCCGACGAGGGTCGCGACGGCCGGCTGTTCGATCCGGTGGTGGCCGCGGTGGCCGAGGTGATCCCGACCCTCGAGGTGCTCCGGCCGGGTCTTCTGGTGATCCCCGGTGATCGGGCGGCGCGCTACTTCGGCGGCATGGAGGCGCTCGCCGAGGAACTCGTCGACGTGGTGTCTGCCTGCGGTATCGAATCGCAGGTCGGCATCGCCGACGAGATCTTCACCGCGGTCCTCGCCGCGCGGCACGGCCATCAGGTGGAACCGGGTGGTGACCGGGCTTATCTCGCCGGGCGTCCCGTCGCCGATCTCGCCCTCGAACCCAGCATGAGCGACCCGTCACGTGTCGAGCTGGTGGATCTGTTGCGGCGCTTGGGGATCGGCACCATCGGCGCTTTCGCCGAGATGGACATCGCCGACGTGGCCACCCGATTCGCCCGCGATGCGGTGCTCGCGCACCGTCTGGCCAATGCATTGCCGGGGCGCGTGCCCTCAGGCCGGCATCTGCCGACGGAACTGGACGTCGACCACACCTGCGATCCGCCCGTCGACCGCATCGACGTCGCGGCGTTCATCGGACGTACCCTCGCCGAGAAACTGCATCGTCGTCTGCGGGACGCCGCGGTCGCCTGCACCCGACTCACCATCGAAGCGATCACCGAACGCGGCCAACAGCATTCGCGGACGTGGCATTGTGCACAGCCACTGACTCCGGAGACGACCGCGGACCGCATCCGCTGGCAGTTGGAGGGGTGGCTGACCGGTGGGCGGCGGGGGAACGGCGGCCGGGGAACGAATGGCGGGGGAACGAGTGGACCGGGCAAGGACACCCGTCCCGACTCGCCGATCGTGCGGCTGCGGTTGATACCGGTGGAGGTCGTCGAGGCCGGTGCCCTGCACTATCAGCTCTCCGACGCACTCTCCGGTGGCACAGCGGTCGACCCCGACGTCGAAGAACGCGCCCGTCGCTCACTCGTCCGTATCCAGGGACTGCTGGGTGGCGATGCGGTCCGTATCCCGGTGCTCAGCGGTGGGCGCGGACCTGCCGAGCAGATCACGATGGTGTCCCTCGGCGACGAACGGACACCGCGCCGCGACCCGTCCGCACCGTGGCCCGGCCACCTGCCGCAACCCACCCCGACAGTGCTGGTGGAGACGGCTGTCAGTGTGCTCGACGCCCTCGGCCAACCGGTGCGGGTGACCGACCGGGGAGCGTTCACCGCCGAGCCGGTGACCGTCCGGCTGTCGGAGTCGCCGGGTGGGGGGAAGAGCCGGAAGACGAGCTGGGGGTTGTGCTGGTGGGCCGGCCCGTGGCCGGTCGGCATGGACCGTGCATCCGCGGCAGGGACCACCGAACTGATCGCACGGGCACAGGTGCTGCTCGACGACTCACGCGCTCTGCTGCTGTGTTACCGCGGTGGGGAGTGGATCGTCGAAGGGGTCTACGAATGAGGTCTTCAGCTGTTACGACCCCGCGCGATCACCGGCCACCTGGTGTCCGAGCCGTCGATCGCCACCAGCTCGTCGACCAGGTTGACCGCGTTGCACACGTGGTTCGGCACCACGCGAACGAAGCTCCCGATACCCGGGATGTCCTCGTCGGGAGACTCCGCCGGGAACTCCACCACCGCATGATGTTCCGACAGCAGCACGATGCGGGCATCGTGATGGTCGAGGAGCCGGCCGTACCCGGTGGCCCAGGGTGCGCGGTCGGCGCCGAGGATCTTGCTGCCCGCGTCGAGGACGATCCGGTGGGCGTCCCGGCGCACCACCGTCGCGACCGCGGTCAACGCGACCTCGTCGAAGCCGCACGAGCCGATCTCCACCTGCTGCGCGTCGTTGAACGGATACACGCCGGGGCGGATCTCGGTGAGGACATCCGCATGTCCCGCGTCGAGGAAGCCGACCGTCGGGGTCGAACCGCCGCTCCGGACGCGGGGGTCGACGCCGTTCGCGCGCAACCCGGCGGCCGCCGTCGCCAGCGCGGCCACCTCCTGCTCGGCCGCGGCACGTCGGGTGTCACCGAGACCGTAGGAATGGCCGGGGAAGGTGAACACGCCGATGACGTCGAGTCCCGCCGCGACACCCGCCTCGGCGACGGAACCGGCCAGTTCCGGGGCGACGCCGGTGCGGTGCTGACCGGAGTCGACCTCGACGAGCACCTGCAGGCCGGCCGTGCCGAGCGACCTGGCGAGATGCCGGGCGCCGGCGAGCGAATCGACCCCCACTCGCAGACTGACCCGCTCGGCGAGCGCGCGCAGTCGAGACGCCTGGACGGCGTTCGGCCACAACGGGTATGCGATGAAGATGTCGGTGCACCCGGTGGCATCGGAGGCGTCGGCGAAGGCTTCGGCCTCGCCGATGGTCGCCACGGTCAGCCCCACCGCGCCGTGATCGATCTGAAGGCGGGCGATCTCGGCGCACTTGTGGGTCTTGGCGTGCGGCCGGACGTCGACGCCGACGTTCCGGGCTGCTCCGGCGAGTGTGGCGAGGTTGCGGTCCAGTCGGTCGACGTCGACCTCCAGGTACGGGGTGTCGATCACGCGTCGCGACCACCGGAACTGCGGGGACGCCCCATGGCGGCCGCCGACTCGCCGAACAGCAGGTACTCCTGGTGCAGGATGCGGGTGGTCAAATCAGGGGTGTAGCGATGCCCGAGTTCGGCGATCGTCCCGACGACCGAACTGACCCGTTTGGGCCGATCGATGATGGCGTGCAACACCCGGGACGCGGCCTTGTCGACATCCCAGGTGCCGGGCTGGTTGTCGTACGCCTCGGTGGGGGAGATCATCCGCGTCTTCACCAGCGGCAGACGCACATTGGAGAATGTCACATGATCGGAGACGGTTTCGGTGCCGGTCACATCGCTGAACGCCTCCAGCGCCGCCTTCGACGCCGCATAGGCGCCGAAGCGCGGACCGCGGGACTGCACCGCGATCGACGTCACGTTGACCACATGTCCCGACCGCCGGGCAACCATGTGCGGCAGGAGTCCGAGGATGAGGTTGACCGCGCCGAAGTAGTTGACCGCCATGACCCGGTGATAGTCGTGGGAGCGTTGCACCGAGTTCACGGTGGCGCGCCGGATGGACCGGCCGGCGTTGTTGACCAGCACGTCGACGTGACCGTGCTCCGCCAGTACCGATTTGACCAGCGCGTTGACCGATTCCTCGTCGGTGATGTCGCACTGATACGCCACCGCACGGCCGGGCGGGATGCCCTTCTTGCTGGTCGTCGAATTCAATTCGGCGGCGGCGGAATCGAGTTCGTCGGCAGATCGGGCCACGATGATCACGTTGGCGCCACGTGCGACGCACATCCGGGCGGTGGCCTTCCCGATGCCGCTCGACCCGCCGGTGATGAGAATGTTCTTGCCCACGAGAGGGCCGCGGGGGTCGCGACGCCGGTTGCGGGAACGGTCGAGGTGCGCAGACCAGTACTGCCACAGGCGGGGTGCGTATTCGGCGAATTCGGGGACACCGATCCCGTGCTCGTGGAGGACGGCGATGGTGGCGTCGGAGGAGAAGTCCACCGGCAGCGACACCGCGTCGAGCACCGCCGGTGGGATGCCCTGTTGGGTGGCGAGGAGATTGCGGCCGACGCGGGCCGGTCCCATCGCGGACAGCGCCAGTACCGGCTCGACCATGGCGTGGGGGACGGCGTCGAATCCCCGGGGTGCACCGAAGGACGGGGCGAGCGCGTTGTACATCTCGGTGATGGTGAGCGAACGCCGGTCCCCGAGGTGGAACACGAGTCCGCTGCGCTGCGGTTCCACGGCGATGAGCGCCACCATGGCTGCGGCGACGAAGTCGACGGGCACCATGTTGAGCGTGCCGAGGTCGGGCATCGGCAACCGCAGCTTCGACGGGAGACGTCCGAGCGCCGCGAGGTGACCGAAGAAGTAGTAGGGGCCGTCGATCTTGTCCATCTCGCCGGTCCGTGAGTCGCCGACGACGATCGAGGGCCGGTACACGCGCCACCGCAGGCCCTCGCGTTCGCGCACGACTCGTTCGGCCTCGAACTTGGTCCGGTGATACGCAGTCGGAAAGCCTTGCCCGACTTCGAAATCGGTTTCGTCGAAGCGGCCGCGGTGGTCGCCGGCCACCGCGATCGAGGAGACGTGATGCAACAGGGCGTCGTGGGCGATGGCGAAGTCGGCGACGCGTGAGGTGCCGAGGACGTTGGCGGCCCGTTGCGACTCGGCGCCGGCGGCCATGTCGTAGATCGCGGCGAGATGGACCACGTGGTCGAAATCCGGCAGGTCGTTCGCGTCGAGGCCGAGGCCCGGGCTGGTCAGATCGCCGACGACCGGGGTCACTCGATCGGCGGCACCGAGGTCGTCGAGCAGGGCGGTGAACGTGGATCGAGAGGATTCGCGCACCAGTGCGTGGATGGTCGCGTCGGGGTCGACGGTCAGAAGACGATCGATGACGCGCCGGCCGATGAACCCGCTGCCTCCGGTGATGAAGTAGCTAGTCATGTAGGGATCCCGTCATGTGAGCGGGCATGCCACCCGCTGGATGTCCCGTCCCCCGATGGGAGATGGAATCTGTCTGGTACTCAGAGTTGCACTAACTCGAGCCGGACGCAACGGCCTACGGGGATCGGCGGGGAATCCGGATGTCAATTCGAACTCGTGTTCGATAGACTGTTCGGGTGGGCTGGGATCAGGGACCACCGACGTGGTCGGAGATGGAGCGGGTGCTCTCCGGTCGGGCACCCGACGGCGGACGTCCGGGTACCGCCTTCGGTCCCGATGACAGCGACCACGCGATGTTCCCGGGCGACGGCGGCGACAGCCCCGCCTGGTCGCGCAAACGTGGTGCGTACCAGGCGGATGACATCACGCGGGGATCGTCGTCGGTGGCATACGCCGAACTCCACGCCCACAGCTCCTACAGCTTTCTCGACGGTGCGTCGATGCCGGAGGAACTGGTCGAGGAGGCGCAGCGGCTCGGTCTGGCGGCGCTGGCCGTCACCGACCACGACGGCTTCTACGGGATCGTCCGGTTCGCCGAGGCCGCCCGCGAATTCGGGATGCCGACGGTCTTCGGTGCGGAGCTGTCGCTGGAGCCCGACATCGCACGAACCGGACACAACGATCCCCCGGGAGAACACCTGCTGGTCCTCGCCCGTGACGGCGAGGGTTACCGCCGGCTGTCGCGGACGATTGCCGAGGCGCACATGGTCGCGGGCGAGAAGGGCTTGCTGCGCTACGACCGCGACGCCCTGGCCGGTGCCGGGGACGGGCATTGGCTGATCCTCACCGGCTGCCGGAAGGGCGCGGTCCGACGCGCGCTGGACCGCGGCGGCGTCCCGGCCGCGGAGATCGCGCTGCGGGAGATGATCGAGACCTACGGCCACGGCAACGTCGTCCTGGAGCTCACCGCCCAGGCCATGCCCGACGACGACGAACGCAACGCGGTGCTCGCAGGTCTCGCCGCGCGCGCCGGGGTGCCGACGGTGGCCACCACCGGTGCGCACTTCGCCGCGCCCCGACGCCGCCGGCTGGCGATGGCGATGGCGGCGGTTCGGGCCCGCACCGACATCGAGACCATCGCGGGCTGGATGCCGGGCGTGGCCGGCGCGCATCTGCGCAGCGGCGACGAGATGGCACGGCTGATGCCCGCGCACCTCGACGCGATCGACAACGCGGCCGGCCTCGCCGCCGATTGCGCCTTCCAACTGGGCCTGATCGCGCCGGAATTGCCGCCGTTCGACGTGCCGGAGGGTTACACCGAGGCCAGTTGGTTGCGTGAACTCACCATGACCCGCGCCCGGCGCCGCTACGGCACGCCCACCGAACATCCGCAGGCCTACCGGCAGATCGAGCACGAGCTCGCCATCATCGAGACCCTCACGTTCCCCGGCTATTTCCTGGTCGTCGCCGACATCGTCGACTTCTGCAAGGCCAACGACATCCTGTGTCAGGGCCGGGGGAGCGCGGCCAACTCGGCCGTCTGTTACGCCCTGGGGATCACCAACGTCGACCCGGTCGCCAACAAGCTGCTGTTCGAGCGGTTCCTGGCCCCCGAACGCGACGGGCCGCCCGACATCGACGTGGACATCGAGTCCGACCGTCGTGAGGAGGCCATCCAGTACGTCTACCGCCGGTACGGCCGGGATCGCAGCGCGCAGGTCGCCAATGTCATCACCTATCGCGGTCGCTCGGCCATCCGGGACATGGCGCGGGCCCTGGGGTATGCGCCCGGTCAGCAGGACGCCTGGGCGAAGTCCCCGGACACCGCACCATCGGACGTGACCGATCTGGCCGGTGAGATCCTCGGTATGCCACGGCATCTGGGCATCCACTCCGGTGGCATGGTGATCTGCGACCGGCCCATCGCCGACGTCTGCCCCACGGAGTGGGCGCGGATGGAGAACCGCAGCGTGCTGCAGTGGGACAAGGACGACTGCGCGGCCATCGGGCTGGTCAAGTTCGACCTGCTCGGTCTCGGCATGCTCTCGGCGCTGCACTATGCGATCGACCTGGTCGCCGAGCACAAGGGCATCGAGGTCGACCTCGCCACGCTCGATCTCGCCGAACCCGCGGTCTACGAGATGCTCTGCCGTGCCGATTCGGTGGGCGTGTTCCAGGTGGAGTCGCGCGCGCAGATGGCGACCCTGCCGCGGCTGAAACCGCGGTGTTTCTACGACCTGGTCGTCGAGGTGGCGCTGATCCGTCCCGGTCCCATCCAGGGCGGCTCGGTGCATCCCTTCATCAAACGACGCAACGGGCAGGAACCGGTCACCGTCGAACATCCGTCGATGTTCAAGGCCCTCGAGCGGACTCTGGGCGTGCCGCTGTTCCAGGAGCAGCTGATGCAGCTGGCCGTCGACGTCGCGGGCTTCGACGCCTCCGAGGCCGACCAGCTGCGTCGGGCGATGGGCTCCAAACGGTCGCCGGAGAAGATGGAACGCCTGCGCCAACGCTTCTACGCCGGCATGGAGCGACTGCACGGCATCACCGGCGACACCGCCGACCGCATCTTCGAGAAGATGGCCGCCTTCGCCAATTTCGGCTTCCCGGAGAGCCACTCGCAGAGTTTCGCGTCGCTGGTCTTCTACTCGTCGTGGTTCAAGCTGCACCATCCGGCCGCGTTCTGTGCAGCACTGCTGCGGGCACAGCCGATGGGGTTCTACTCGCCGCAGTCGCTGGTCGCCGATGCCCGCCGGCACGGGGTGGCCGTCCATCGTCCCGACATCAACGCCTCCCTCGCGCACGCGACTCTGGAGAACGAGGGCCTCGACGTGCGGTTGGGACTCGACGGGGTGCGCGGGGTCGGTGAGGAGGTCGCCCAACGCATCGTCGACCGTCGCGCCGACGGGCCGTACACCGACATCACCGACCTGTCCCGGCGTGCTGCCCTGAGCGCCAAGGAACTCGAGGGTCTCGCCGGGGCCGGGGCTTTCGACGGTTTCGGCCTCAGCAGACGTCAGGCGCTCTGGGAGGCCGGTGCTGCCGCGACCGTCCGCGACGATCAGCTGGAACTGCGATCGGCGGGTGCCACCCCGACGCTGCCCGGCCTGTCCGACATCGAGTTGGCGGCCACCGATGCCTGGGCCACCGGCATCACCCCGAAGACGTATCCGACGCAGTTCCTGCGCCCTCGGCTCGATGCGTTGGGGGTGGTGGCCGCAGACCGGTTGCTGTCGGTGCCCGACGGCGCGCGTGTGCTGATCGGCGGTGCGGTGACCCATCGCCAACGACCTGCGACGGCTTCGGGCGTGACCTTCATCAACCTGGAGGACGAGACGGGGATGGTCAATGTGGTGTGTTCGGTGGGCCTGTGGGCGCGGTACCGTGTACTGGCACAGACAGCACCGGCTCTGCTGGTGCGCGGCCGGGTACAGAATGCCGAGGGGGCCGTGACCGTCGTCGCAGATCGTTTGCAGCGCATGGATCTTCGAGTTGGAACCAGATCCAGAGACTGGCAGTAGCCCGCGGGAGGCCTGCCCGAGTGGGAAGACAATGAATCGGGGATATCGATGTCGCAGCAGGTTGTGGTGACCGTCAAGCCGAAGAGCAGCAAGGGTCCGCTGGTGGAAACCGGACCCGACGGTTCCGTCACCGTCTACGTTCGCGAGCCCGCCACCGAGGGCCGTGCCAACAAGGCCGTCGCCGAACTGCTCGCCTCACATCTCGGAGTGCCCAAGAGCAAGGTCGCGCTCATCGGCGGGGCGACCGCCCGCACCAAGCGGTTCCGGGTGGGCTAGTTGTTCTTCCCAGGGAGGTTGTGGACGGCGAGTCGCTCGATGGGTGATTTGCCGTCGATGCCTGTGTGGGGTCTGTGG